>CAJMOS010000030.1 GCA_905215015.1 uncultured bacterium
CCTGTCTGATTCATCTGTGCATTGTCTACAACACCGTTGAAGAAGTTGTATGTATGTCGAGTCGACCGCGTTCGGCGCCCGGATGATCCTTGAACAGCTTGAGTCAAACGGACATCCCGTCTCCTCCGTCATCGCCTGTGGCGGTATTCCCCGGAAGAACCGTCTCTTGGTCGACATCTACGCCAACGTGCTGGACCGCGAGATCGGTATCTCCCGGAGCACCCAGACGTGCGCGTTGGGAGCGGCGGTGGCCGCCAGCGTGATTGGAGGGGTGTGGCCTTCGTTCCCCGCGGCCGTAAGCCACATGACCGGGGTGTTGGAGGAAACCTTCCAGCCGCGCCAAGGCGATGTGGAAACCTACGACTGGCTTTTCTCCCGTTACCGGGACCTTTCCTATGCCTTCGCAAAAGGAAAGCAAGTCAACCTAGGAGGGTTGATGGCCGCGTTGCGCAAGCTGGAAGGATAAGCAATGTCTTGTTGTTCTTTTTCGTTGTGAGGCACCTCTGTTGTTTATCGGGTAGAAGGAAACTGCTGTTAGTTGCAGAAACATGCGAAAAGTGCTGATTGTACATATTGACACCGGAAGCGTATGTCCGGTATTGCATAGAGGAAACGCTCTACCATGTGGATCAGACAGCACCAATCAACAAAGAAGAACTCCACCGATGCTATGACAAATTGCCCATCGGATTGTGTATTGTACAGGCTGGCGGGAAGGAAACGATTCTTTTCGCGAACAGGGAAGCCTGTCTGTTGTATGATTGCTTGACTGAGGAAAAATTCGTATCCCTGACCGGCGGCACGTTCCGAGGCATGACCAGTGAGGATGGTGTCAGTCTTTCCAGCTTGGGAAGGCAATCCACGCTTCATTTCCAGTATCTGAGCGCCTCCCATCATCTGCGCGAGGCCGACGGCATCGTCACCTTGGACGAGATTGGCGGGCAGAAAGCCTATTTCCTGCACCTGGTCGGCCGGCAGATGGAACTGGCGGGCAGTGTCCCGGACGAGCTCACCAGATTCCTTGGCGGGAACGATTTCTTCGCGGCTGCCATGGATGCATCCATGGCATTCACGAACAACTGCCCGGTTTGCTTCAACGTCGCCAATTTCCGTGGATTCAACCGGGAAAACGGCATGGAGGCAGGCAACCGGTTGCTCTCCTACATCGCCCGGACCTTGCGGAAGACTTTCCCGGAAGGACTGTTAGGCCACATGGCGAAAAACTGACTGAAAATTTCCGTAGGTGGTGGAAAAATTTTTGCCAAACACAATAAGATAGGCACAGACTTGGAAAGCAGATGCGTGCATGGGTTCTGCTGGAGAAAAGCGATGCAAAGGATGGGTTCTGAGGCATTGAGATATTTCGGGTATGGCCGAAAGGCCTTCCGGTCTTGCCTGCCCCAGATCTGCAGGGCGAACAGGAGGACCGCGCGGATCGTCAACCAGATCCTGTTCCTGATGTTGTGCACGTTCTGCATCCTTTCCCTGCTGGGGCTGGTCAGACGGATGTTCGCACCTTTCTATGGCCTCTGCCTTGCCTATGCCGGCGTCACGGAAATCATCCTCTTCCGGCCTTCTTCCCATCCTGACAGGAAATCATTTCTGGATATATACCTTTCCATGTGCGGCTTGTTCCTGTTCGGCATCGCGGCCTCGGTTGCCGACCCCGCCACCGTGGCGACTTCGTTTTTGGTCATGCAGACGCTCGTCGCGCTGTTCCTTCTGGACGAGATGCATCGGGTGTTGCTGCTGGAACTGGCGGCCATGGCCGTGTTCGACCTGACCGCCCTGGCCAGGAAGCCTCTGGTCATCGCACGCGCGGATATCCTCAACGCGTTGGTCTATTTCGCTGTTTCCGTCATGCTGTTCTCCTACATGCAGCGGGGACGGATCGCCCAGTTTCTGGCCAGCAACCATTTTCACCGGATGTCCCAGGTGGACGGTCTCTCCGGCCTGCTGAACCGCCAGTCCTTTTTCGAGGCGGCACGGAAGGTGCTGGATGCCACGGGAGGGAATGTCCCGGTATTTGCCGTCCTGGATATCGATTGCTTCAAGCAGATCAACGACGCAAGCGGGCACCAGAAGGGGGATGACGTCATCCAGTCGGTCGGATATGCGGTGATGCGGGCGTTGCTTGCGAGCGCGGTTCCACGACCTGCGGCGTTGCTCGGAACCTACTTTCCACCTTCAAACTCCACCTTTGACAGCGAGGCGTTGTATGACGAGGGTGGACTGTGCTGGGAAAACGCGCAGGCGCTGGCTGGAAGGCTCGGGGGTGACGAATTCGCTCTTCTGGTCGGCGGGGCGGAGCCGATGGCACGGGTGCGGAAGGTGGCCGAGGCGATTGGAGGCACTTCCGCCAAGTTGGGGGTGGGAGTCTCCTGCTCGGTCGGTTGCTGTGCCGTCACGGGAGGGGACCTGCACAGGGCCTATGCCGAAGCGGATTCCGCCTTGTACCAGGCGAAGAATCAGGGACGGGCCCAGATCTGCGTCTATCGAGGAGGTGGGCGATGAGCAACCGTGACTCGATGGCTAGCCTGCTGTTTACCGTCACAGGCATCATCATCGCCATCATCGGCGCGTTTTTCCTTGCTCTCGCATTGACAAGGCAGATTCAGACCAACGAAGAGGAAGCCGTCAAGAACTCTTTGACCGTTTCCGGGTCGGCCTTTTACGGCCAGGAGGTTTCCCTCGGATCCTCCGGTTCCTTGCGGAAGAACACGAAGAAAATACTGTTCCTTTCCTCCTACGATCCCACCAGCGTCTACTATGACGAACAGATTGGCGGCATGCTCTCCGTCAGCGATTCCAACGAGATCGAGTTTGACGTCATCAACATGGACTCCCTCAAGCATCACAGCAAGAGCGACTTGGAGATTATTGAGCGGTGGGTCCGGGAACGGCTTTCCGAGGAACACTACTATGGCCTGATCGTTGCGGATGACTTCGCGTTGCAGTTCGTCATGCAGCACCGCAGCGACTATTTCCAAGGCCTTCCCGTCATCTTCTTCGGAGTCCAGGACTACGAGCGGGGCTACGAGGCGGCCAAGGATCCGTTGGTCACCGGATACCTGGAGGACAGCAACGTGGGCCCCACCGTCGCCATGGCCTTGCGGTTGCTTCCCGAGACGAGAGAGGTGGTCGCGATCTACGATGGCAGCCTGACCGGGCAGGCGGAGGGCAAGATTTTCGAATCTCTTGCACAGGATCCCTCCTATGCAGGAATCCATCTTGTCTCTCTCCATTACGAGCAGTACACGGATGAGGAACTCCAGGACGTCCTCTCCGGCTACGGGAAGGGTACCGTCATCCTGTTGCTTACCGCCCATTCGGACAGGAACGACAATTACCATACCACGGTGGAGATTTCCCGTATGGTCGCCCAGGCCGCCTCGGTCCCGGTCTTCCACAACAGCAAGGGCGGGTATAACAACGGACTCGTGGCGGGCCATACCACCTTCTTCTGGGACATGGCTGCCGGTGCGGTCCGTACCATGCATGCCGTCCTTGACGAGAAGCTGGACCTTTCGACGGTGTCCGTCTCCTCCATCGAGGCTGCTGGAGCGTATGTTGCCAGCTATCAGGGGATGGCACGGTTCGGACTTTCGGTCGACGACCTCCCCGAGGGTACCATCATCCTCGGCGCACCGCTCTCCTTCAACGACCTGTACGGGCAGGTGTTCTATCCGATGGCGCTCATCTTGATCGGTTGCCTGCTGATCATCATCGGTTCCCGGATGGAGGTCTATAAGCGCAAGCGGGTGGAAAGGATTCTCCGCCGGACGGCCGACCAACTCCGGTTTGCCAACGAGCACGATTCCCTGACTGGCGTCTACACCCGCCAGCAGGCTTTGGACAAGCTGAACGAAACGGTGGCCAGCGGACGGGAGTACGCTCTCGTCCTGACGGGTATCAACAGGTTCAAGGACATCAATGAGACCTACGGCCATGCGGTAGGCGACCGCATCCTGAAGGATCTCGCGGCGGGGCTTGGCGTTCTCGTGGAGAAGTATGGTGGAGTGGTCTCCCGTTATGGAGGGGACGAGTTCCTGCTTGCCTTCCCCGACCGGCACCTGAAGGAGCACGACCCGATTTTGGACCAGGTGCTTGAGCTGCTCGGAAAGGGACAGGAAACCGGTCTTGACATCACCCATGTGTCGGCCAACCTGGGCGCCGCCAATTCAGAACCCCATGCCCATCGGAAGGAGGTGCTCGCCTGGGCCGAAACCGCGCTTGCCAGGGCCAAGGCAATGGATGGGAACACCTACCTGCTTTTCACCCGGCGGATGCAGGAGGAGGAGCGCAAGGAGGAGGCCGTGAAGAACCTGGTGCTGGACGCGATCCAGCATGACGGCCTGACGATGGTCTACCAGCCACAGGTGGACACCCAAAGCGGCAAGCTGGTTGGCTTCGAGGCCCTGGCACGGATGAAGAGCGGGACATTCGGACCGGGAGTCTTCATTCCGATTGCTGAAAAGAACGGCTGGATCCGCTAAATCGGGCGCATGACCACGGAAATGACCGTCCGCCAGATCAGCCTGTGGCGGAAGGAAGGGCTGGACCCGCCTCCGGTTTCCATCAATTTCTCCGCAGACCAGCTGGGGGATGTTGCCTATCTTCCCTTTCTAAAGCGCCTGCTCGCCACCTATGACGTGCCAGCCATCGCTGTCAGGCTGGAAATCACAGAAAGCCTGTGCATCCAAAACAGAGGTGATGCCAATGCGTTCTTCAAGGCCGCTGAGGCCATGCACATCCAACTGATGATGGATGATTTCGGGACTGGATATTCATCCCTGAGCATGCTGTCCACCATTCCGGTGGACATCGTGAAGGTCGACAAATCGCTCTGCTCCCAGTACAGCTTGGACATGGGAGGAGCGTTCTTCAGGGACGTAATCACCCTTGTCCACGACTTAGGCAAGAAGGTTGTCTGCGAGGGTGTTGAGACCAAGCCGGAGTATGAGAACCTGGAAAAGCTCCGTTGCGACTATATCCAAGGGTATTATTTCGGCAGGCCGCAGAGTCCGGACCAAGCGGTAAAGACCATGCGGAAGGGCACGCTCTTCCCACCAGCCTGATCTCTCAGAGCCCGAGCAGGGCGGTAATCTTCTCGTCGTAGGCAGGAATCGCTCCCCTGTGCCCGCAGACGTAGTTGGCCAGCAGGGTGCCCCTGTGGAGCGCTTCCTGGACGGAACCTCCGCCAACCAGGGTGGAGATGAAGGCGGCCGAAAGGCTGTCGCCGGCGCCGACGGTATCCACCACATCCACGTTCCCGCAGGCCTGCGTGAAGCACTTGCCCTCCTTGGTGAAACATTCCGACCCGTTGCCGCCAAGGGTGACCAGCACCATCTCCAGCGGGTAGGCGGCAAGCAGGTTCCGTACGGATTCCTCCAGATTCGCCCCTTTCCGGCCGACAGCGGAACTGACGATGGCGACTTCCTCATCGTTCATCTTCAGGATGGTGGCGTGGGAGATGCCGTCATCGAGGATGGCAGGGGTGTAGAAATGCTTGCGGATATTGACATCGAAGAACCGGAGCCCCGCCTTTGTTTCCGCAAGAAGCGTCCTGAGGCTCTGCCTGCTGGTCTCGTGTCTCTGGACGAGGGATCCCCAATACAGGACATCCACCTGGGAAGGAAGCGGCTCGACCAAGGTGATGTCGTCCCAAGCCGAGGGTTCGTTGAAGGTGTAGTCGGCGTTGCCGTCCTCCAGGATGACGTCAGCCCGTCCGGTGGGGTAGGTGCTGCGCTTGATGTAGCGGGTGGACAGCCCCAGATTGGAAATTTCCTTGACCGCCCTGCGTCCGAGCTCGTCACAGCCGACCGCGCTGACGACAAGGCTTTCCGCCCCGAGCCGCTGGATATGGCTCGCCACGTTCAGCGGCGCGCCCCCCAGTTTCGCCTGGTCCATGATCACGTCGAACAATATCTCTCCAAAAGCCACGAAGCGCATACTTCCCTTCCTTGTTTCACCTATCATATCGCATTTTGTCCGAATGGGGGAGGAATCTTGGAAAATGGGGACAGGAAGGAGTGTTTCGCGGTTTTTGATTGTGCTAGGAAGCGGGATAGGAATGAGTTAGAATAAGTGGTTGATAGAAGTTGGAGGCTGGTATGGAACTCAACGGAGGAAAGGTGTGCGGTTGCGGGAAGCGCCATGTCAATGACGCGGTGAAGGCTCTGGTGGTCCGGCAGGGAGCCCTGGAGGAAATCCCTCGGCTCCTGAAGGAAATGGACTGCCATCATCCCTTCCTGGTCATGGACCTGAACACCAAGGCGGCAGCAGGGGACGAGGTTGTCCGGATTCTCAAGAAGGCCCATATGCCCTTGAGCACCTTTGTCTACGAGACGACGAGTCCCGTTCCCCCGACCGAGGAGGAGCTCGGGAAGGTGGTCATGCGCTGGGATCCCGAGGCGGATGGCATCCTTGCCATCGGCAGTGGCGTGATCAACGACCTTTCCAAGTTTGTCAGCCGCGCCACCGGGCGGCATTACATCCTGGTCCTGACCGCCCCGAGCATGGATGGCATGGTCAGTCCGACCAGCTCGGTGGATGTGGATGGATTGAAGGTTTCGTTGCCGTCGGCCACGGCTTGGGCGGTCGTGGCGGATCTGGATGTGCTTGCCGATAGCCCCCGGCACATGATTGCCAGCGGCTTGGGAGACATGCTTGCCAAGTACATCAGCCTGACCGAATGGAAACTGAGCAACCTGGTCAACGGGGAATACTACTGTCCCGAGATCGCGGCCATGCTCCGCCAGGCCTTGGACTCCGAGCTGCGGGCCGCCCCGAAGCTGCTGGACGGGGACCGTGAGGCGGTGAAGGAAGTGACCGACGGACTTTTGCTTGCCGGTTGCGCCATGGCCTATGCCGGGGTGACACGTCCGGCGAGCGGGATGGAGCACTATATCAGCCACATCATCGACATGCGCCATCTGGCGTTCGGGACCCCCTGCGACCTGCACGGCATCCAGTGCGGCGTCGCCACGCTGTATGTGCTGCGCATGTACGAGCGCATACGGATGATCGACCATATCGACATCCGGAAAGCCAATGCCTATGCCGCCGAATTCAGCTACGAGGAGTGGAAACAGGTGCTACGGGGCTATGTCGGGCCGGCCGCCGAGAGCATGATCGCCTTGGAGGCGAAGGAACACAAATACGACCTTGCCGGACATGAGAAGCGCCTTGCGGTGATTGCCAGGAAATGGCCTGAGATCCGCCAGGTGCTGTCCACCCTTCCCAAGGCGGACGAGGTGGAGGATGTGATGCGGTCGCTTTCCATGCCCGTCCGTCTGGAGGAGGTCGGCGTGGAGACCAGGAATATCCCGACCCACGTGAAGTGCACCAAGGACATCCGCAAGAAGTACGTGGGCAGCTGGCTGCTCTGGGATATCGGGCTTCTGGATGAAATCGTGGGGGAATGATAGTGCGTGGTTCCCGCAAAGGGAAAGTAGCATAAGGCGAACTTTGCCTGTATAGTAGTGGGGTACCAGAAATCGGGAGGTAAATCGCAATGTGGGTCATGTACGCGTTCCTGTCCGCGCTTTTTGCCGGACTTATGTCGATACTTGCCAAATGTGGTATCCGCAAGACGGACTCCACGGTCGCCACGGCAATCAGGACCATCATCGTCCTTGCCATGTCGGCGGTGATGGTGTGGGTGACGGGGCAGTACACCCCGCTTTCCGGGATTCCCGCCAAGACTTGGCTTTTCCTGGTTCTCTCCGGCCTTGCGACCGGCGCTTCCTGGCTCTGCTATTTCCGCGCCCTGCAGATCGGCAATGTCAACAAGGTGGTGCCGATCGACAAGTCGAGCACGATCCTGACCATCGTTCTCGCCTTCCTGTTCCTGCATGAGCCGGTGACCCCCCTGAAGGCGCTCTGCGTGGTCCTGATCGGCGTCGGCACCTGGCTGATGATCCAGAAGAAGGAGACCGAGGGACCCAAGGAGGAAAAGGGCTCCTGGCTCCTGCTCGCCTTTGGTTCCGCCTTGTTCGCCTCGCTGACCGCCATCCTCGGCAAGATCGGCATCCAGAACGTGGCGAGCAACCTCGGCACCACCATCCGGACCGCCGTGGTGCTGGTCATGGCCTGGGTCATGGTCTTCGTCACCGGCAAGAAAGACAAGGTGCGCGGAATCCCGAGGAGCGAGCTGGGTTTCATCTGTCTTTCCGGCCTTGCGACCGGCGGTTCCTGGCTGTGCTACTACAAGGCCTTGCAGGACGGGCTGGCCAGTGTCGTCGTCCCGATCGACAAGCTCAGCATGCTGGTGACCATCGCTTTTTCCGCTGTCGTCTTCCACGAGCGGCTGCACATGCGTTCCGCCATCGGACTTGTCCTGATTGTTGCCGGGACCCTGCTCATGCTGCTCTGACCGCCGCCCCTGTTGGAGTTTCCAGCCCCCCGTTGCCGGGGGGTATTTTGTTTCAAGAGGATGAAGCGACGATATTGTGGTTCGGTGCACAAATTTCTTGCAAATAATTTTATTAGGTTTTACAGTTATTTGTGAAAACTTTTTACATGACTGAAGGGGGTTTCCAATGAAAAGGATGGCGTTGGTGCTGACAGGACTGTGTCTCGCCTCGTTGGCGTTCGCACAAGGGACCAAGGAGACTGCCGCTTCCGGGCAGCCGGCAAAGAGTGACCGACTCGTGCTGATCACCTCGACCGCGGCGGACAATTTGCATGCGGTCGTCCCTGCATTCGAGCAGAAGTACGGGGTGAAGGTCGACATCATTACCGGGAGTACCGGCGAGGTCTATTCCCGCATTCAGGCGGAGAAGGACAATCCTTCCACGGATATCACCTGGATCGGGGAATACTACGCGCTGAAGGATCCCCAGTTCTTCGAGCCCTACGTGTCGAGCCATGATGGGGAGTACCCCGAGAAATTCCGCAACACCTCGGGCATTTTCACCGCGGTGAACGGTACCTGCCCGGTGATCATCTACAACACGAAGCTGGTCTCCAAGGATATCAAGGGGTACGGCGACCTTCTGGATCCGTCCTTGAAGGGACAGATCGCGTTTGGCGACGCGGGAACTTCCTCGTCCGCCTACAACCACCTGGAGAACATGCTGCTTGACTTCGGCAAAGGCGACGTGGATGCGCAGGCCGGGTGGGACTACGTGGCATCGTTGCTGAAGCAGCTGGATGGACGTATCGTCAACAGCAGTTCGGTGACCTACAAGGGCGTGGTGAGCGGCGAGTACGCCGTCGGTCTGGCCTGGGACGCGCCGGCGCTCCAGCTGGTTTCCGCCGGCACTCCGGACGTGAAGTTCTGCTACATGTCCGAAGGCTCCGCTTCGAAGCTTTCCGGCATGTGCATCGTCAAGGGCGCGAAGAATATGGAGAACGCCAAGCTGTTTGTCGACTTCATCTCCTCCAAGGAGGGACAGGAGCTGATCGCGAAACAGACCGCCGGCGCCAATCCGGTACGCACCGACGTCGAGCTGCCGGATTCCAAGGCGATCATGAAGAGCGCCAACATCTTCCCGGTGGACGCCGTATGGTCGAGCGGAATCAAGAAGGGCGTGCAGGAGAAGTTCACCAATTTGCTGATGGACATCATGAAATAACGGACTGGGGGCGTGTCGATGAGTGTCGCGATCCACATTGCGCATGCGCGCAAGGTATATGGCGGGAATGTCATCATTCCGGATTTGAGCCTGGACGTCGAGGAGGGCGAGTTCTTCACGTTGCTCGGCTCTTCGGGATGTGGCAAGACCACACTGCTGCGCATGATTGCCGGTTTCAATACCATTGAGGGAGGCGATTTCTTCTTCAACGGACAGCGCATCAACGACATCCCCCGCAACAAGAGGAACATCGGCATGGTCTTCCAGAACTATGCCGTGTTCCCCCATATGACGACGTTTGAGAATGTGGCGTTCGGCCTGGAACAACGGCACGTCAAGGATCCCGAGAAGACAAGGCGCGTGGAGGAGATGCTCGATATGGTGCAGATTTCCGCGCTTCGGGACCGGAAGCCCCAGAACATGTCCGGCGGACAGCAACAGCGTATCGCCCTCGCCAGGGCCATCGTCATCCAGCCAGACGTGCTGCTGATGGACGAGCCCCTCTCCAACCTGGACGCGAAACTTCGCATCGAGATGCGTGGAGCGATCAGGTCCATCCAGAAACAGTCGGGAATCACCACGGTATACGTCACCCACGACCAGAGCGAGGCCCTCGCGGTCAGCGACCGTATCGCCATCATGCACAAGGGTGTCATCCAGCAGGTGGGGACTCCTCTTGAGGTGTATTGCCACCCGAGCAATCTGTTCTGCGCCACCTTCATCGGAGAGAGCAACATGCTGGAAGCGACCGCGCTCGGCGGACGCGGGATACGGTTCCCGGATGGCGGGCGCATGAAGATTCCATTCCTTTCCGAACGGGTGGAGGAGGGCCGCAAGGTAAGCGTGTGCGTGCGTCCCGACGAGTTCGTGTTCTCCTATACGGCGGTGTCCGCAAATGTGTTTACCCGTACCTTCCTTCGATCCTCGTACGAGTATCAGGTCGTGTTGCCGGATGGGATCGCCGTGAAAGTCGAGACCGGCACCCACCATGCGGTTCTCGATGTGGACCAGCCTGTCCACCTTTCCTTCGATCCTTCCGTCGTCAACGTCTTCGACGGGGAGAGTGGGGATTCCCTGATGGCTAAGGAGTGAGGAAAATGAGAAAAGTCCGCTCTGATTACTGGGCCTTGGTGACTGGTCTCTCCATCGCTTTCTTCCTGCTTTTCTTCATCTATCCTGTCTCCCGTGTCTTCGTGAACAGTGTCTATGATTTCAAGACCGGCACGTTCTCTCTGGACGCGTTCCGGAAGTTCTTCAGCAAGACATATTACACCTCGACCATCGCGAACAGCTTCAAGGTGACGACGGCCGCGACCCTGGTCACGCTTCTTACCGGTTCCCTGATGGCGTACATCATGTCCACGGTCTCGATCCGTGGCAAGCGTGTCATCGACCTGATGGTCATCGTTTCCATCCTGTCCCCTCCGTTCATCGGAGCCTATTCGTGGATCATCCTTCTCGGACGCGCGGGCATCGTCACCAAGGCGCTGAATGCCGCTTTTCATGTGCGCCTGCCGGGAATTTATGGCTTTATGGGAATCCTGCTTGTCTTCACGGTGAAGATGACGCCGCTGATGTATCTGTTCGTGTCGGGGGCGCTCAAGAAGATCGACGCCTCCCTGGTCGAGTGCGCGGAGGGTTTGGGATGCGTGGGTTTCCAGAAACTCCGGAAAATCGTCTTTCCGCTGGTGCTGCCCACCATCCTGAGTTCCGCGTTCCTGGTCTTCATGCGCATTTTCTGCGATTTCGGTACCCCGATGCTTATCGGAGAAGGATACCGCACGGTACCGGTCCTGATCTACAACTCGTTCATCGGGGAAATGGACCAGGACTACGCCTTCGCCGCGGCCATGAGCGTGATCGTCATCGCCTTCAGCGTGGTGGTCTTTGTCACGCAGCAGGTCATCGCCAATCGTTCCACCATCGAGATGAGTTCGCTTCGTCCTCCGGTTCCCGAACGGAAGAAAGGGGCGTGGAACCTGCTCGCCCATCTGTTTGTCTGGCTGGTCGCGGTGCTGTCGGTGCTTCCCCTGTGCGTCGTCGTGGTCCAGTCCTTCAAGAAGACCGACGGCATCGTCTACCTCAACCGGTTCTCCTTGGAAAGCTACCGGAACGCATTCTCCAGCGTCGGCTACTCGATCCTCAACACCTTCACCTATTCGTTCGCAGCCATGTGCTTCATCCTGGTCGTCGGCGTCCTGTTCAGTTACGCCTCGGTACGGCATCCCTGCAAGGCGACGAAGGTGCTGGATGTGGTCACGACACTGCCCTATATCATTCCCGGTTCCATCATGGGCATCTCGCTGATCCTTGGTTTCAACAAGCGGCCGTTGCTGTTGACGGGTACCGCCCTCATCATGATTGTCGCCTACATCGTGCGCCGTATGCCCTATACCATCCGCAGCAGCAGCGCGATCCTCCGGCAGCTGGATCCATCCCTTGAGGAGGCCGCCGTGAGCCTGGGGGCGAGCGATACCACCAGTTTCTGGAAGATCACCTTTCCGGTGATGTTGCCGGGAGTCACCTCTGGCGCGTTGATGAGCTGGATGAGCATCATCACCGAGTTGTCGGCGACCGTGTTGCTCTACACCACGAAGACCCAGACCATCTCGATCGCCATCTACCAGGAGGTCATCCGGGGAAACGAAGGGGTGGCCTGCGCGCTCTCCACGATCCTGCTTGCGACGACGGTCATCGCGCTTTCCCTCTTTTTCAAGCTGAGCGGCAAGAGGGAGATTTCGTTATGATCACGCGGTTGAAGGAAATCCGTAACTCGCTGTCCGACAAGGACCGGGCTGTGGCCGATTACCTGATCGGGCATGCTCCCGAGGTGCTCAACCTTTCCATCGGCACCCTAGGGGAGCGTGCCGGTGTCTCCGCAGCCACGGTCAGCCGCTTCGCCAAGACCCTGTTCGGGATGACCTTCCCCCAGCTGAAGGTGGCCCTTGCGCAGGATGTGGCGGGAGGTGGCGGCAAGCAGGAGGATTACGCCTTGTCCCTCCAGAGCGGCATGGACCAGATTCAGCACCAGCTGGCAGCGAACCTGCACCAGCTGTTCTTGGAAACCTGCCTCCTGAATCCGGCATCGAGGTTTTCCGAAATCGCGGGATGGATCGCCAAGGCGAAGCATGTGTACCTGTTTGGCATCGGCGCCAGCGGACTGGCGGTCCAGGATCTTGCCCAGAAACTGGTCAAGCTGGGCAAGAGGACGAGCTTCAACATGGATTCCAACCTGGCGATCCTCAATTCCTCGCTCTGCACGGAGGAGGATTTTGTCATCGCCATCAGTTACAGCGGACTGTCCAAGGAAGTCCTGCTTCCCGCGAGGAAAGCCAAATCCTGCGGGTGCCCCGTGCTTGCGATCACCAGCACCGAGAAGAATCCGTTGCGGCGTATCGCGGACTATGAGCTCGTGGTGCCGCTGGCGGAATCGAAGATTGTCCGCATCACGGCAATCTACTCGCGGTACGGGCAGTTCTTTCTGGTGGACCAGCTGTTCCTCGCGGTGATGAAGGAGCTTGGCGCCGAGCCGGAGGAGTTCTATGACCGTTACAACGACTTGTTGCTTGAACTCAAGAAATGAAGGAGGCCGTGATGATTCCTGTAACCGAACAGGTCAACCCGTGCTCGAAGGGTATTGACACGAAACCTACGCTGGACATCCTGCGGATCATGAACGACCAGGACAAGCAGGTGGCCTTCGCCGTCGAGAAGTCGCTATCCTCCATCGCTCCGCTGGTCGACCGGATCGTGGAGGCGTTCCATGCGGGCGGACGGCTGGTCTATATCGGGGCGGGCACCAGCGGCCGCCTCGGCGTGCTGGACGCCTCGGAGTGCCCTCCGACTTTCGGAGTGCCCCATTCCCTGGTGGTCGGCATCATCGCGGGTGGCGAGAAAGCGCTCCGCTTCTCGGTGGAGAACGCCGAGGACGACGAGGAAGGGGGGAAGGCGGATTTGGAGCATATCGGTCTTTCCAGCCGGGACGTGGTGGTGGGGCTGACCGCGAGCGGAAGGGCGCCGTATGTGGTCGGCGCGCTTTCCTATGCCCGTTCCCTGCATGCATCCACCGCCAGCATCGCCTGCAACGTTGATGCCAAGACCTTCGCGGTAAGCGATTTCCCCATCTATGTGGATGTGGGGCCGGAAATCATCACTGGCAGTACCCGTCTGAAAAGTGGTACCGCGGAGAAGATGGTCCTCAACATGCTGACCACCGCGGCAATGATCAGGATGGGGTATGTCTACGACAACTACATGGTCAACCTGAAGGCTTCCAACAGCAAGCTCAACGAGCGGGCCAAGCGATTGGTACGGAGCATCTCGGGATGTTCGGAAGCGGAGACGGAACGCGCGTGGGACGCCAGCGGGAAAAGCGTGCCGGTGGCGGTACTGGTCGCCCGCTATGGGATGGATGCCGCATCAGCGAGGAAACTCCTGGAAGCCAGCGGAGGCAACCTGCATACAGCCTTGGAAACCGTCGGAACGCAATGACTTTTCCTGACGCTTTGGGTACAATGCCATCCAATAAGGGGAATAGTCATGCTTTCACTGGATATTGGGACCACGAAGATCTGCCTGATGGAGCTGAACGACGAGAACTCCGTGCTCGACACCAAGGTGGTGGGCAACAAGGGCACGGTTGTTGATGACGGGTTCTGCCACGAGCAGGACGCCGACGTGATTTTTGGTCAGGTGCAGGCGTTGCTGAAGGGAAAGGAACAGGACCACCTGGCCCTTACCGGGCAGATGCACGGTTTCGTCCTGATCGACAAGGACGGAAATGCGAAGAGTCCCTGCATCACATGGCGTGACCAGCGCATCAAGGGCATGCACCTGCCTGGCGACCCGGAACGGACCGGCTGCAGGATCCATCGCGGGTATGCCGCTGGGACGCTGGTCTGGATGCAGAAACAGGGACGGGACCTGAAGGGCCTGCGTGCGATAAGCCTTCCCGGATACATCCAGGGCAAACTGACGGGTGATTTCTCCATCGACGACGAGAACGCCGCAAGCTGGGGTATCTACGACGTGAAGGCCCACACGTGGGACTGGAATCTTGTCGACCAGCTCGGACTTCCCCACGAGGTGCTTCCCGAGATCATCCCCAGTGCCAGCATCGTCGGCCTTGGCGGAAAGCTGGTCGTCCACGCTCCGGTCGGGGACAACCAGGCAAGTGTCTGGTATGTGACCCAAGGTGGCGGAGCTGCCGTGTTGAACTTGGGTGATGGCGGACAGATGTCGATTCCTGTCAAGACCTTCGCCTACCGCTCCGGGCGGGAATGCCGGCCGATGCCCGATGGATCCTTCATCCAGGTCTACTCCTCGCTCTGTGGCGGATGGGCCTACAACTATCTGAAGGATCTGGTGAAGGAAATCCTCGGCGTTTTCGGCCAGCAGGTGGATGACGACACGATTCTGGACAAGATGACCGAGCTGGCCTCGCAGAGCGACCATAGCCTGGCGGTCAACACCCGTTTCGCCGGTACCCGCGAGGACGCAACGCTCAAGGGTTCCATCACCGACATCGACCAGCAGAACCTTACCCTGGGGAACCTCGCCTACGGCTTTCTGGAAGGCATGGCGCGTGAGCTGCGCGATTCGACCGACTGGAAGGGACCGGTCTTCGCCACCGGATTGTCCGTGCGGAAGAACGCCGTGCTCCAGCAGATCATCAGGAACATGTTCCCGACGACGGTCGTGCCCCGTCGCATGAAGCAGGAAGAGGCCGCCTATGGCGCCGCCCTGCTGGTCAGGAACTGAGGAGGAAAAAATGCTTGTTGTCTACGGAATCCAGTCCTGCGAAACGTGCAGGGAGATGAAAGAGGCCTTCGACAAGGCCGGTGTGCCATACGTCTACAAGAATTTCAGCGAGAACATCCAGAACCTGAAGGATTTCCTGAAGCTCCGCGATTCCCTCCCGCTCTTCGACGAGGTCAAGGCCCGGGGCGGGGTAGGCACCCCCTGCCTGGTTGACGACGACGGGAAGGTGACCCTGGACTGGGAGCAATTCCTGCCTGCGGGCTTCAAAATGGAGGAGCGGAAGGCCTGCTCCAGGGACGGAAAGAACTGCTGAGGCAAGAATCGTCTCTGGTTGCAAAAGCTGTCAATCCGATTCCCTTGGACGGCAGCCCCGAAAGGGGCTATGCTTTCCAGCATCATGCGACACGAGAAATTCCATTACCATACTCTTGATGAGGTGAAGGCGAAGGCGCAGGAGCTGGGCGTACGGCTTCCCTTCGCGGACGATACCCGCATCCTGGCTGAGCCGGTCAAGGTACGCTCTTTCCTGATCCACAACCGTCTCGGCATCGCCCCGATGGAAGGGGCGGACTCCACTGCGGATGGCAGACCTACCGACTATACGGTCCGGCGCTACTGCAATGAGGCAAAGGGAGGAGCCGGCATCATCTGGTACGAGGCCGTCTCCCTGGTGGAAGAAGGGCGTTCCTCCAAGACCCAACTCCTTTTGACACCCCAGACGCTGGATGACTTCAAACGGATGAACGAGCAGGTCAAGGAGACGGGCCTGAAAGCCAACGGATTCGAGCCCTTGCTCGTCATGCAGGCCAACCACTCCGGCCGCTATTCCAATCCGGGCAACGTCCCCCATCCCCTGATCGCCCAGCGCAACGCCTGGCTGGAAACCTTCCGTCCGGCGAGCGACAGCGACATCGTCACTGACGACTACCTGCAGTCGATGGAGGAGAAGTTCGGCGAAGGGGCTCTTTTGGCGAAGAAGGCCGGTTTCGACGCCGTCGACATCAAATCCTGCCACGGCTACCTGTTTCAGGAGGTGATTGCCGCCTATGGCCGGCCGGGCCTGTACGGTGGTTCCTACGAGAACCGCACCCGTCTGCTGAAGAACTCGATCAAGGCCGCCAAGGTCTACGAGGATGAGCGTTTCATGGTGACGGCCCGTATCGGGATCTATGACGGATATCCCGCCGCAAGCAGGGGGTTCGGCCAGGCTCCCGACGGTTCGATCGACCTTGCCGAACCGAAACGGCTGGTACGGGAACTCCACCAACAGCTCGGCTTGGATTTGCTTGACATCACCATGGGCAATCCCTATGCGACCACCCATGTGACCCGTCCGTTCGACGCAGGCAAGTATCCCCCGGACGAGCATCCCTTCGAAGGACTGGCCCGCATGATCGATGGGGTGAGGGAGATGAAGCAAGCGGTGCCTGATGTGGTCGTCTACGGGTCGGCACCCTCGTATCTGCGCCAGTTCAGCGACCTCTATGCGGCGGGGGCGGTGGAACAGGGCTACTGTGACGGCATGCTTTTCGGACGCATGGCCTTTGCCGACCCCGCATTCCCCAATGAGATCATCCATGAGGGAAGGATCAATCCACAGCACGTCTGCCTTACCTGCGGCAAGTGCGGCGACTTGATCCGCAGCCACAAGCCGACCGGTTGCGTGATTCGCGACCATGAGACCTTCATGCCCTTCTACAGGCAGTTTCTTGAGGAAAAGAAGCATCTGCCTGCCAACTTCAGGGGTTAAATGCCGAGCAGCTCCTTGGCGACGGTGAAGTAGATGATCAGGGTCAGGGCATCGACGATGGTGGTCAGCATCGGGCTTGCCATCAGCGCCGGGTCGAGGTGGAGTTTCTTGGCGACGATGGGCAGTGTCGCGCCGAGCACCTTGGCCATGCAGACCGTACAGACCATCGTCATGCTCACCGTCAATGCGACGGTGACCTGGACGTTGCGGTACGTCAGCATGATGCGGGCGAAGTTGACCGTGGCCAGGATGGTGCCGCAGATGATGGCGACGCGGATTTCCTTCCAGACGATCCGGAACCAGTCATGGGGAGTGAGCTCGCCAAGGGCGAGGCCACGGATGATCATGGTCGAAGCCTGGCTGCCGGCGTTGCCTCCGGTATCGGTCAGCATCGGCACGAAGCTGACCAGAACCGGAATCAGGACAAAGGCGCTCTCGTAGTGGGAGAGGATCGAACCGCTTACCATGCCGCTGATCATCAGTACCAGCAACCAGACGATACGATTGCGTGCCAGCTCGAAGACGCCGGTCTTCAGGTAGGGCTTCTCGGAGGGCTGCATGGCCGCCATCTTCTCGAAGTCCTCGGTCGCCTCGTCGGACATGACATCCACGGCGTCGTCGACGGTCACGATGCCGACAAGCCGGTTCTCCTTGTCGACGACCGGCATGGAGAGGAAGTCATACTTCCTGAACAGCAGCGCCGCTTTCTCCTGGTCGTCCAGGGTGGTCACGCTGATCACATCCTTCTCCATCAGGCTGTCCACCACGGCGTCATCCTTTGCGAGCAACAGGTCCCTGATGGTGACGATTCCTTCCAGATGGTGCTTCTCGTCGGTGACGTAGCAGGTGTAGATGGTCTCCTTGTCCTCGCCGACGGCCCGGATGCGGGCAATCGCCTCCTTGACCGTCATCGTCTTCTTCAGGTCGACGAACTCGGCGGTCATGATGGAGCCGACGCTGTCCTCGGGGTAGCGGAGATAGGTGTTGATCAGGCTACGGGTGTCGGGCTTGGCGATGCGCAGGATCTTGCGCACGATGTTGGCTGGCAGTTCGCCGATCATGTCCACCGCGTCGTCCGTCGCCAGGTCCTCGATGATGGTGGACAGCTGCTGGTCGTTCAGGCTGCTGATCAGTGCCTGCTGGCTGTCGCGGTCCATGTTGGCGAAGACGTCGGCGGCGACATCCTTTTCCAACAGGCCGAACACCACCATCTTCTGGGTATTGCTATCCAGGCTACTGATGAAATCTGCGGCGTCCACCTCGTTGATATGGGTGAGCTCCTCGGCAAGCTGGGTGTATTTTCTGTTTTGTACGAGCTCGGTCAGCTCTTCTTTGTTGTACTGGTACTGATCCATGGCAATCCCCTAAAACACAACTGGATTGGAAGATGAATCTGAACAGACGAAATCACAGGCGATGGGAATCGCACAAGTGATAGTCCAGATTCGAACTTCGGTCGTTCGGTTTCACTGGGTACCTCCTTGTGCGGAAAATCTGCCAATCTCTTACAAGACCGGGTCACTGGATTTATACCATGAATGGCAAAAGGGGGCAACCGTTCCGTCGATGCCGCAGGGCGGAAACCAGCAAAATGCTGCCCACCTTGCGTTGTCTCCTCCGCATTCGGGGTGTAGACTGTGCGCATGTCCCTTCTCGCAAGCTATTTCGTATCCGACCGGGTCCTGTCGAGGATGCAGCCCCGTGGTTCCATTCCAGCAACCGGATGGCTGGTAAGGCACACCCTGCAGGTGGCCTGGCCTTCGATTGTCGAGCAGTTTCTGGTTTCGCTGGTGAGCTTGGTCGACACGATGATGGTCGGCGTTCTTGGCGCATACGCGATCAGCGCCATAGGCCTGTGCGGCCAGCCGAAGTTCATCACCCTGGTTCCCTTCTTCTCCCTGAACGTGGGGCTCTCCGCGGTGGTCTCCCGGCGCAAGGGGGAGGGTGACCGGCTAGGGGCGAACCGGGCCATGCTCTTCGGCTTGAAGCTGGCGGTCTTCCTGGGCCTGCTGCTGGGGTTGCTCGGAGTGTGTTTCAGCCGGAAGATCCTGCTGCTTGCCGGAGCGGCGCCAGACACGGTCGACGCGGCACAATCCTATTTCGACATCATCGTCGGCGGCATGGTCTTCAATGTCCTCTCCCTGGTGATCAACGCGGCCCAGCGTGGAGTGGGCAACACCAGGATCGCCATGCGGACCAACCTGACCAGCAATCTGGTCAACCTGGTGCTGAACTACTGTCTGATTGGCGGGCATTTCGGATTTCCCGCATTGGGGGTCAAGGGAGACGCGATCGCCACGGTATCCGGCACGGTTGTCGCCTGTGCCATGAGTTTCGCCTCGGTCTTGAAGCCGGGCAGCTATTTGTTCCTGGGGTACGGGAACAGGGAATCCCGCCGGGTGGACAAGAAGACGACGGGTGCCTTGTGGAAGGTTTCCAGCGCCTCGCTGGTCGAGCAGCTCTTTCTGCGGATCGGGTTCATGACCTATGCGGTCTTGATGGCGAGGCTGGGGACGATCGCCTTCGCGGCCCACCAGATCGGCATGAACATCCTGTCCCTCTCCTTTGCCGTCGGCAACGGCATCTCGATCGCCGTGGTCGCCTTGGTCGGGCAGAGCCTGGGCGAGGGCAGGCCCGACATGGCCAGACTGTATGGCCATCTGTGCCAGAAGCTGGGGTTGCTCTTCAGCATGACCATGGCCTTGGTCTACACCATCTTCGGCAAGGCGATGTATGCCGCTTTCTCCAGTGACAGCCGGATTCTGGGCTATGGGGAGAGCATCATGGCGCTGCTCTCCCTGATTGTGGTCCTCCAGGTGTCGCAGGTGATTTTCAGTGGCTGTCTCAGGGGGGCGGGAGATACCCGGTCGGTCGCCATGGTGGCGTTGGTCAGCGTCGCCTTCATCCGTCCTTTCTGTGGCTGGCTCTTCACCTATCCGCTCGCCCTCGGCCTGGTCGGGGGATGGGTGGGGCTCCTGTTGGACCAGTGCATGCGATTCCTGCTTACCTTCTTCCGTTTCCGTGGCGGGAAGTGGCTTACCATCAAGCTCTAGAATCCCTATACTTGATGCCATGGACGTAGCGCTGTACATGGTGGCGACACCGATCGGAAACATGGACGATATCACCTATCGCGCGGTGAGAACGTTGGGCGAGGTCGACGTGATTGCCTGCGAGGATACCCGGCACACCTCGCTTTTGCTCAACCATTACGATATCCACAAGCGTCTGATCGCCTGCCACTCCTACAACGAGAACGCCAGCGCCAAGGGGGTCGTCCAGCTTTTGGAGGGCGGACAGAGCGTCGCCTACGTGAGTGACGCCGGAACCCCGGGTATCAGCGATCCCGGGGCGCGGCTGGCAGGTGCGGTCAGGAAGGCAGGGTTCCCCGTCATCCCCGTTCCTGGGGCAAGCGCCTCGGTTACCTTGGTCAGCGCGGCAGGCTTTGTCGGCAAGTCCTTCACCTTCGAGGGCTTCCTTTCCCCGAAGCCGGGGCGTCGGAAGGAGCGTCTGGAGACGTTGCTTTCCCGCGACGAGGCCTTCATCATCTACGAGTCCCCTTTCCGGGTCGTCAAGACGTTGAAGGAGATCGCCACCCTTGCCCCCAAGCGCCAGGTTGTGGCGGGCAGGGAGATGACCAAGCTCCATGAGGAGTACCTGACCGGTACCGCTGGCGAGGTCGCCGCCGCCCTTGAGGGACGGCAGGCCGTGAAGGGGGAGTTCGCCATCCTGGTCAGACCCGAGGAAGCCGATGATCACGCTGAGGAAACTTGAATTGATGCAGGACCGGGTCTGCGCCCGGAAACTCTCGATCATCTACCACGATGCCGCCCTTGCCCTGCGCAGGGGAGGCGATGTGAGCCTGGGCTACCTGCGCTCGCTCAGCCCTTTGTTCCATTCCGAAAAATTGCTCCCGCTCTTTGCCGGCAGGCGGGAGCGGATCGCCGGGTTGCTGCAGAAGGTGGAGCGCCAGAGCGGGGTCGAGCTCGCCTTCACGCTGGACGACCTCGCGACGGAGCTCCTGTCCGTTCTCGGAGCCGAACCCTCGGACTGGGATTTCACCGAGGCGGACGGGAGGCTGGATGCCGCCAGACGGGTTGTCGAGGACCATATCCTCGTACTCGACCGGCTGCGCAGTCCGTTCAATGTCGGTTCGGTCTTCCGTTCGGCCGACAGCTTCGGCATCCGGCGGATCATCCTGGTCGAGGGAACGGCGGATCCCCGCCATCCCAGGTCGCTGCGTACCAGCCGCGGCACGGTGGATACCGTGCCCTACGAGACGATGGGAGAGGAGGAAGTGGCCGGATTGTTGCGCGCCATGCCCTGCTTTGCCTTGGAACTGGGCGGAAAGGATTTGCGTTCCTTCTCTTTCCCGAAGCGGGGCGCTTGCGTCATCGGCAGCGAGGAGATGGGGGTCTCTCCCGCCCTGCTTGCCTGTTGCGACCAAAGCCTTGGCCGGGCATCGATTGCGCTCCACGGCACCAAAGGCTCCCTGAATGTCTCGGTGGCGACGGGTATCCTCCTGTTCAGCTGGTGCACGGTTTGAGGTGTCAGCGTACGCTTTCCACAAAATAGATCCGGGTGCCGCTCTCCAGTCCGGACAGGGAAAGGTAGGAGCCGTGGTTTTCCAGCCGGAGCTCCGGCTTTTGTCCGTTTTGTGAAAGCAGGCAGCCTTGTCGGCGGTCGGTCTGCCAGTCCCACAGGGTGGGGATGGCGTTGTCGCCGTACAACCAGACCAGGTTGTCCTGCACTGCCAGGCGGGTGACGAACATGCCGAGTTCGGAAAGCGTCTCCTTGCCTCCGGAGGTCTCTGCCTTGAAGGTGCGTCCCTCCAAGGCCGCGACGTTGGGGATCAACGACACATCGGCCTGCTTTGGAAGCCAGAGCAGGATGATGAGCGCGAGATTGAGCGTGGCAAGGACCAGTGTGGACCAGCGGATGGATGTGCGGCGCATACCTCTAGTGTAGGCGCCATGGGGCGTCCTGTGGGAATCACGTCAGGGTTGGGGTCACTTGTTCTGGGTTGCCTGGTACATCCGTCTGAGCTTCTCCTCGACCTGGGCGTTGAAACTGTCCTGGGGGAAGGTTCCTTTCGGGCTGCGCTGCCCCATGCGCCTTCCGGTGAGGATCTCCATGCCTTCGTCGATGGTGGTGACCGGGTAGATGTGGAACTTGCCGCCCCGGATCGCGTCGAGCACCTCGTAGGGAAGAATCAGGTTTTTCATGTTGCTCTTGGGGATGATCACTGCCTGGTGTCCGGTCAGACCGGTCAGCTTGCAGGTGTGGTAGAACCCTTCGATTTTCTCGTTGATTCCACCCACCGGCTGGATCATGCCCAGCTGGTTGACCGAGCCGGTGACCGCCACATCCTGACGGATCGGGATTTCGCCGATGGCAGAGAGCAGCGCGTAGAGCTCGGTGGACGATGCGCTGTCGCCATCAATCTCCGAGTAGTTCTGCTCGAAGGCGATGCCGGCGTAGATGGAGAGGGGAAAGTTCCGGGCATAGTGCTTGCGCAGATATCCCTCCAGAATCAACAGCCCCTTGTCATGGATTTCTCCGGAAAGACCCGCTTCGTGCTCGATGTTGACGATACCCTCGTTGCCGGGGGCGACGGTGGCGGTGATGACCGTAGGGGTGCCGAAGGAACTGGCCCCGCGGTCCATGACCGCAAGTCCGTTGACCACGCCCACCTTGCTGCCGCGCAGGCTGATCAGCATCTCCCCGTCGACGATGTCCTGGATGATCTTCTCCTCGCTGATGCCGAGGGCGAAGGTACGCTCGTCATTGGCACGGAGGACCGCCTGCTTGTCGATGACCTGCCTGCCATCGATGCGGGCCCAGTAGTCAGCCTCGGTCAGCAGGTCGAAAAGCTGGGAGAAGCGGGTGGAAAGCTCGCCCCGGGTCTCGCACAGCCAGGAACTGTAGCGCAGCACTTGCGCCAGCGCATCGTCGCTGAGCGGCAAGAGCCCCTGTTCCTTGGCGTAGTGTTCCAGGATGGTGATGGTCTTGGTGATGTTGACCGATGATGCCTCCATCGAGTAGTCGAACTGGGCGCTGATCTTGAAGAGGGAAAGAAAGAGCTCGTCCTTGTCGGAGAGCAGGTCATAGGTCTCCTCGCTGCCGATCAGGATGATCTTGACCGGCATGGCGGGAAGCTGGGGGCGGACCGGAGTCCCGACCAGTTCTCCGAGCGGGTCGAGCGCGTCCCCCATGGTGAGCAGGAAACGCTTGAGCGCGTCCCACAGTCCGCGCTTGGCGATCACCTCGTCGGCGTCCAACACCAAAAAACCTCCCATTGCCCTGAGCAGGCTGCCGGCATGGAGGGCAAGATGGGCGTAGCGGGCATCCTTGTCCAAGGAGCCGAAAAGGGTGGTGAAAGAGGGATGGGGCTCGACGATGAAGGGCCGTTTGGCGTCTCCCGCGTGGTTGACGATCAGGTTGACCCGGTACTTGTTCCGGTCGTCGTTCCCTTTGTGGATATCCTCGGCCACATGGTTCAGAAAAAGGGTCGCCTCGGGGAATTCGCTGGCAATTTCCTTGGTGTCGGTTTCCGTACCGTTGGCAAACGCCTCCATCCGGTCCCGGAAGGTCTCGCCCCTGCCCGGGGTGAAGAGCAGCACCTTCGGCTGGTCGGGTTCCTTGAAGTTGAAGAGGTAGACGATGTCACGCAGGAGGGAGACATCCCCTCGCTGTTGCTCGGCCATGCGCCTGACTGCGGTCAACCTGCCGCTGCCACTGTCGCCGCTGACGAACAGGTTGTAACCGTTCTGCTTCAAGGCAAGCCCCATCGCCATGGCCCTGAGGGCCCGTGGCTGTCCGATGATCTCGTTGACGTATGAGGAACCTCGGCATTCGTGCACGACAGTGGTGTCGTACTCGTAGCGCGCCTCCTCGTAGCTCAGTCCGTTCGAATGTGCCATGATTCCCTACTATAGCAGAAAACACGCTTTATGATAGACTGGGGAAAGGAGAAACGTGATGCTGCGATCCGAACTTACCGCATTCCTTACCAGCTATCTGGCCATGGATGGCTATGAAGATATGTCCACCAACGGCCTTGTCGTCGGAGCTCCCGAAGACAAGGAAATCCACCGCGTCGCCACCGCTGTCGACGCCAACCTGGCCACCTTCCGCATGGCGATTGAATGGAAAGCCGACCTGCTCTTCACCCACCATGGTCTGTTCTGGGGCCATCCGCTTGCCGTGACCGGCGCCCACTACACCCGCCTGAAGACGCTGATGGAAGGAAACGTGGACCTTTTTGTCTGCCACCTTCCGCTGGACGGCCACGCCGAGGTGGGCAACAACGCCCAGATGGCGAAGATCCTTGGCCTTGCGGATTTGAAGAGCTTTGCTCCCTTCCGGGGCGTCAATCTTGGCTGGTGGGGCACCAGCGCCAAAGCCCTGAGCATCGGGGAAATCAACCGGAAGCTGGGCTTCACCCATCCCTTCGTCCTGCCGTACGGACCGAAAGAGATCCATACGGTCGGGTTCGTCAGCGGGGCGGGGAGCGACGATGTCGCCATGGCGATGGCGCTCGGGCTGGACTGCTTTGTCACCGGGGCTGCCGCCCATGAACAGGCATCCGGCTGCGAGGAGCGCGGCATCACCATGATCGGTGGCGGCCACTACGCCAGCGAGGTCTTCGGCGTGCAGGCAGTCGGGCGCCTGCTTCGCGAGAAGTTCGGCCTGGAGACCACGTTCCTGGCCCATGACACGGGGTTGTGATGTACAAGCGATACCGGCCTTTCCTGTTGAGCCTGCTGGTCTTGGTCGTCGACCAGCTGACCAAGGCATGGGTGGTGGCCACCATCCCCGAGAACACCGTAGGCTATAAGCTCTTCGGGGATTTTCTGGAAATCTGGCATGTGCGCAATACCGCCATCGCCTTCAGCGTGGGCACCAGTCTCGAGCTACCGGTGAAGATCGTCTGCTTCATCATCCTTCCAGCCATCCTGCTCGGGGCCGTCGCCTATCTGGTTGCCTCGGACCACAAGGATATGACCGAGCGACTTCGATGGATCCTCGCCCTCTTCCTTGGAGGAGGACTGGGAAACCTGTGCGACCGGATGTTCCGCCACCTCAGGGTCGTTGATTTCATGGCCAACCGGGTCTACGGGCTGTTCGGAATGGAATTCTGGCCCACCTGGAACGTGGCGGACGCCTGCCTGGTGGTCAGCGGAATCCTGTTGGCTTTCTCCGTTCTTCGTTCTTCAAGGAAGAAGGAGTGAGGCAATTCCCCTCATCACTATAAAAAGGCTTTCTGCAGATGTGTGGAATGCATGATAAGTGCGCGAACTCTCAAGACGGTAACGGACCGTTGTCCCGCCAGAGCGCATCCTAGCGGGACAATACCATGTTCACGCTTTCGGCAGGACGAGGGCCTGCCGGATACGCTCCCGGTCCCCTGAAGGCACCTTCAGCGCGTCCATCGCCTGTTCCGGCGTGAGGTGCAGCCCTTCGGCGAGGCTCTGGATGTTTTCCAGCAGGGTCGCCTCCCGGCCCTTCTGGATGCCTTGCTGGAG
>CAJMOS010000031.1 GCA_905215015.1 uncultured bacterium
CCTTCAGGGTATAGGGTACCCTCAGTATGGGATAGGTTTGCCTTTCCGTCAAATTATTTCATTTCATTTTGATGATTATTGCAAATTTCTTGAATTTTCTGCGGTATAAGAAAGTTTTTCCTTGCCAGACCAAAGGGAAAAGAAATTTTTGAGGTATTCCGTGAAACGGGTATCGCAGGAGGGGGCTTGGATATGAAAAAGCCCGACTTGGAAAGTCAGGCTTTTGCACTCAATAGCTTTTGGAAGAATGCATCTTCCGGACCTTTTTCATCTGCTTCCGTGCGTTCGCTTTGTTCTCACGGTTCTTGATGGTGGAGGGCTTTTCGTAGTATTCGCGCTTTTTCCACTCGCGGATGATGCCTTCTTTCTCGACCATTCTCTTGAAGCGCTTGATCGATTTCTCCAAAGGCTCCTGCTCGTCAACTTTGACAAATGCCATTTCCTCTCACCTCCCTTCCCAGTGCCTGGGTCTGGACTCAACAGCGTCCACTCTACGAAAAATACGGCGGGGTGTCAAGAACTCCGCTTGCAGTCGATGACGATCAGCTGCAGGCTCGACTCCTGGCGGAAGTAGTTGCGGCTCATGCGGAAGGCCACATCCACCACATCCCCCAACGCGAACTCCGAGTTGACCTTTCCTGCCGCGTTCCAGTAGAGCGCAGGCCACTTGTAGGAACCGTACTCCAGCGTGAACTTCACATGCTGGGCGGTGCCGGAGTGGCTGTTCATGATCTTCAGGTCGCTGATGCGGGCACCCTCGATGGCAAAGACCACCTGGCTGTTCTGCTCGCCATAGGGCTCGAAGAACTCCACCTTGCGGATCAAGTCCGGAGTCAGGTAGCTTGCCGGCAACGAGCAGTCGATATCGATGCTTTCCTCTTCCGAGTCCCCGATCTCCATCGAGTCGACCACATCGACGATGCGGCGCTTCAGCTCCTCGAGGTTGCCCCTCTCCATGGAAAACCCGCCGGCGCAGGCATGGCCGCCGAAATCCTGGAACAGGTCGCCGAAGCGGGAAAGGAAATCGCGGCAGTTGAAGTTCTGCGGGGAGCGGATCGAGCCACTGATGCGATCATCACCCACGGATGCCAGCACCAGCGAGGGAACGTCGAACTGCTTCAGCAGACGGGATGCCATCAAACCCGTCATGCCCCTGCTCACCTGCTCATCCTCGACCAGGACGATTTTCGATCCGGAGCGCTCAAAGCTCTCCTTGGCGATCGGAAGGATCCTGCTCCAGGAATCCTCGCCCAGTTTCTGCCGTTGCTTGTTCAGCTCCAGAAGCTGGGTGGCGTAGCCTTGGGCGGTGGGGATATCCTTGCTCAGCAGCATCTGGAGCGCGATCTCAGGCTTGCCCATGCGCCCCGCGGAGTTGATGACCGGGGTAAGATACCAGGAAATATCCAGGCTGGTCAGGGGACGACCCGCCAGTTTCTGCATGGAGAGCAACGGCTGCAGGCTGGGCCTGCTTCCGCTCTCGATAACCTTCAGGCCCCGGCGGACCAGGATGCGGTTCTCGTCGACCATCGGCATCAAGTCGGCGACCGTCCCGATGGCGACCAGGTCGAGAATCGAGTCATAGCCGCTGTCCAGCTCGGGGTACTTCTTCATGACGAACGCGTTGAACAGGCCCACCAGGGTGGAAAGCTCGCCGTTTTCATCCTCGCTGTACCGGCTACCCCGGCTCATCGTGCTCAGGGTGAAAAGACTCTTTCCCTTGATCATCGGAAGCGCCTGCTCCATCTGTGGCCGCATGTCGACCAAATTGATGTCGACCGACTTGCCGAAAGCGGCGCGGAGCTGGTTCCGCTCGATCTGGGCGTCGATGACCAGAATCGGAAGCCCCCCGGAGAGGAACTTCGCCGACTGGCTGGTGGACAGGTCCATCACCCCGGGATTGATTTCCTCGAAGAGACGGTCCTCCTCCATGAAGTTCTCCATCTTCACCGCGCTGATGACGATGGTGTCGCTCTTTCCCGGCTGTGCGTGCAGCAGGATATAGGGCTCATGGTAGAAATCCGTCTTGGCGAAGCGGAGCGCCCAGATTACCTTGGCGACGACGCCGCAGGCAGCCAGGTGCTCGAACGGGTAGCCGCATCCCTCGACCTTCGGGTCGACGATGGCCATGGCAGGGGGCAGCTGGTCGTCGGAAAGATGGTGGTCGAAGACCAACGTGTCGATTCCCAACTCCCGCGCCTTTGCGGTCTCCTGAAAACTGGAAATACCGCAGTCGACGGTAATGATCAGCGTCACCCCGTCACGGTGCGCCTCGTCAATCCCATCCAAGGTCAGGCCATAGGGCTCGTCCCCCTCGGGAAGGCGGTAATCCACCCTGCCGCCGAACCGCTGCAACTCGCTTACCAAAAGCGTCGTGCTGGTAATGCCATCCACATCGCGGTCACCGAATACGCGGATCAGCTCCTTGCCCTCGACCGCCTCCCAAATGCGGTCGACCGCCGTCTCCATATCCTCGAACAGGAACGGGTTGTGGAGAAAGGAAAGCCCGTTCTCCAGATAAAACTTGACCTGTTCCCGATCCTCGATGCCCCTGCGGACCATGATGGAGGCCGTGAGCAAATCGAGGCCGAACTGCTCATGCAGCCTCCGTACCTTCTGGGAAGGTACCGGGCGCTTGTTCCATTTCATGTATAAAAACCTTCAATATATAAAGATTCAATCCATATTCTGGAGGATCGATCCCTCCAGAGTCTTCAGGGGCCTGCCGCCAAGTATCATGGTGACATACCTGAACAGGTAGCGCTTGATCCTCTGCCGCGCGGCGGGGCTCAACGCGACCGTCACCGCCTGTCCAAAGGACATGGAGCAGGTGAAGGCCAAATACCGGCGCGCACCGGGAGGAAGCAGCATGCTGGAATCCACTGTAGCACAACTTTGGCAACAAGGGGCAGTAAGCGGATAGGAAAAACCGAGAATCTCGTTCTCCTCATAGGGACGTCCACAGGATGGACAACAGGAAAGGTCGGGCCGCATGCCCAGCACGTCGATCAGATTCCAGATGAACTGGATCAGCACCTGGCTTTTGGGAATGACCTGCGTCTCCAAGGCGGACAACGACGCCTTCAAGAGCCGGTAGGTAGCCTTCTGGTCCCCGCCATTGGTCCTGATCAGTAGCTCGCAGAAGCACATGGCCGCATAGTCGGCGTCCAGGTCTTCCAGAATGGCCGTGTGGGAGGATCCGATGTCGGCGTCGCTGAGCGTATAGCTGTTCTTGACCGGATTGTGGTACAGGAAAAAGGTGCCGTCAGCCAAAAAGCCCACCTTGACCGCCTTGTTCGACTTGCGGGCGCCAAAGCTGGTGACGTAGATGATTCCCAAATCCTCGGACAGCAACCGAAGGCGGCGGTCGGCGTTTCCGCTCCGCTCGCTGGAAAGCACGATTGCCTTGGTCGCGATATTCCGTTCCACTTCCTACCCTCTTTTCCAGTATAGCAAGGCAGCGGTGAAACGAAAACCGCCCCTCGCAGGGAGAGGCGGCACCCGAAGTCAGAAGGCTTGGTTCAGCGCGTCCTCGACCAGCCAGTCGGCGACAATCTGGTCGTCCAGAGGGCCATAGCCAGGATAGGAAATCGAGACGGAGCCGGCTCCATCATCGCTGTAGGTCAGCCCTTCGATCTGCACGCTTTCCCCCGTCAGGTAGCTGTCAACCAGAGCGGCGTCGATCCCGCTGTAGGCAATCGTGCCGTTTCCATCCTGGGTGGTGACCGTCACGTTGGCGTCGATATCGCCCTTCTGCACACCCACCTGCACCCGGTAGCCGTCCTTGGAGAAAGAACGGCGGAAACTGAACTGGCTGCGCGCCGGAGCGGGCTTGGCCTCAGGGACCTCCTCGCCCAGGTAGCTGGCGATCTCCTTCTGGCCAAGGCGCGCGGCAAGCTGTCCGGCAGTCAGGCCGAAACGGTCACGCACCGAGGTATCCGCCTTCGCCTCCTCGACCAGCGCCTTGACGGCATCCGCGTCACCCCTGCGGACGGCCTGCGCCAAAGCAGTCTCTCCACGGAAGTTGACGGCGTTGACGTCGGCGCCATGTCCGAACAGCAGCTTCGCTCGGTCGTAGTCGTCGTTCGCCGCTGCAATCATGAATGCGGTGTTGCCATTCCAGTCGGTGGCGTCCACCTTGGCTCCGTGCTCCAGGATATAGGTAAGGATGTCGTTGTCAAGCTTCGACTCGACGGCGTAAAGCACCACCGGCCTGCCGTTTACCTGGATCGAGTTGATATCGGCTCCCTCCTCAATCAGGGCCTGCGCCATGGCGGTATTGGCATTCTCCGCGGCATAACTCAGGGCATTCTCCCCAAACAGGCTCACCTTGTTGACGTCCGCTCCGGCTGAAATCAGCGTACGGAGCACCTCGGGATTCTGGTTATAACGCGCGGCGTACATCAGCGGGGTGGCGCCCACGCGGTCGGTCTGGTTGACGAAGGCACCTGTGTCCAACAGTTCCTTCACCACCTCGGGACAGTTCCCGCTGGCGGCGTAGAACAGGGCGGTGTCCAGCTCGCTCTGGCTGCCGCTCAAAAGCAGCTTCACCACATTCGGATGCTGGTTCTCGCTTGCAGCCAAGTACAGGGCCTTGGTGCCACGGCGGGTACGGGCCTGGGCGTTCGCGCCAGCATCCAGCAGATTCTTGACCACCTCTTCGGTGTTGTACTGGCTGGCGAGCAGGAGGGCCGTGTCCTTCTCGTCCTGGGTGGCTCCGTCAAGCAGCACCCCCAGCACCTCGGCATTGCCGTTGTAGCGGGCGGCGTAGGCCAGGGCATACATGCCCTGCTCATCCTTGGCGTGAAGCACGTCACCTACCAGCGCCTGCACGACCTGGGCGCTCGTGCTGTACTGCGCGGCCGTCATCAGCGGCGTCACGCCATGCGGACCCCGCGTGGAAAGATCGGCTCCAGCAGAGAGCATGGCCTCGATCTCGCCGGCAGAGGTAGCCTCCCGGGCAGCCTGGAAAAGGTCGTCAAACTGCTTGGCCTGCGCCGCCGACTCTGTCGCGGGGGAGGAAACACGCTCTTCCTGGACCACTGGTTCCTGCGCAGGCTCGGGCTCTTGCGCTTTGGCAGGCTCGCTTGCGGGCCGGCTGGCAACCGCCACCGGAGCGCTCTGGGGGGTCTCGGAAGCGGTGGCGCCTTCCTGTTTCTTGCCGCAAGAGACCGCCAGGGCGAGAACCGCGGCGCATAACGTGATATACCGAATTGTTCGTTTCATAGGTTGCTTCCTTCCATATTCGTTTTCTACAAGTATACCTTAGGAACCCAAATTCGCCATCACAACTCCATAAATCTTCTTGTAGCGTGCATCGCTGCAGCTACTCGTGCTATGCTGTCCTGTATGAAGCGTCTCTCGACCTTGTTGCTGCTGCTCGCCAGTCTGCTTTCCAGCCTGACCGCGGCCAGCCTGTATCCCCACGATCCAGAGCAGCCGTTTGACAGCCAGGCCGTCCTCGCGGCGACCGACTTCTCCACCCCCCTGTCCGGAGAAGAAAAGGCGTATGCCGAACAGTTCCACATCAGCGTGCTGGTCATGGGTTCCCTGGGACCGTTGTACAGCTGGTTCGGCCACGTGGCGGTTCTGGTGGAGGGACCCGAGGGCAGGTCGACCATCTACGACTACGGGGTTTTCGACACCTCCAAACCGGGTTTCTTCCTGGACTTTCTCAAGGGACGCATGCTCTACAACGTCTGGCGCTCCGACGGGACTTGGTGTCTGCGAGACGAAAAAGAAAGCGGACGCAGCATCATCCGTTACGACATCCCCCTTTCCGACAGCCAGAAAACCGGGGTAATCCGTTTTCTCGAGGAGAACGCCAAAAGCGGCAACGACCAGTACCTCTACCATTTCTACAAGGACAACTGCTCGACCCGGATCCGGGACATCCTGGATGCCGCTACCGGCGGGGATTTCAAGGCATGGGCCGAAGCCCAACCGATGAAACCGGCCAGCTACCGGAGCGAGGCCAACCGGAAACTGAGCAGGAATCCGGCGCTCTGCTGGGTCCTCAACCTGCTGCAAGGCCCGAGCGTCGACACCCGGCTTTCCCTCTGGGAAGCCATGTTCCTTCCCGGAACGCTGGGAACGGCAGTCGGAGAGTTCTTCGGCATTCAGGGCGAGGTGGTCCAGGAGGGCACGGTCGCAGACAAGGACGGAAGTCCTTTCCCCGCGCTGGTGGCCCTTCCCCTCGCCGTCGGGCTCTGCCTGGCATGCCTGCTTATCCTGATCCGTGAGAAACCCATCTGGCACTGGGTGATGGGGACCATCCTTTTCCTTCTGGGCCTGCTTTCCTGCGTATTGCTTTACTGCATGTGCCTGACCGACCTGGACATGACCTGGGGCAACACCACTATCCTGTACCTCAACCCGCTGCTTTTCGGAGCGATACGGGAAATCCACAAGGGCAAGGAAGAACGGGCATGCAGAATCATCAAAGGGTTTTCGATCCTCGCCTTGGCGGTATCGGCATTCTCCATCTGCAACCCGTCCGGACCCAATATCGGGACCGAGCTGCTGGTCCTTCCCATCTATCTGACCGCGTGGGTCAGGGGCGGGCGCTTAGCGAGGCTCCGATTTCCCAGTCGGGGAACCGCCTCGCCCCACGCTTGAGGTCGCCTTGGCTCAAGCGTCGCTGGTACCTTTCCCTCTGGCTCTGGTAGGTGGCATAGCGGGCGACAATCTCGTCTTCAATCGCGCTCAGCTGGGTGAACAGTTCCCGCAGTTCCTCCAGCTTGCCGTTTTTTGCCAGCTCCCTCTGGAGCGCTGCAAGGCGCTGGTCGCTTTTGACGTACAGGTCGCTCACCTCCGCTTCGGAAGTCATAGGGACGGAAAGAATCGATTGCAGCTCGGCGTCACCACTCCGGGCCGCCAGCTCTCCCGCCACCTGGAAGCGCCGGGAAAACAGGGACTGGAGTGCTTCCTCCTCTTCGGAAAGCTGGCTGGCCTCCATGGCAAGGGTGTTCACCCTCTGGCTTCTCCAGAAACCGTACATGCACAAGACAAGCACGGCAACCACCCCGAACGTGATCGCCATGCTCTTGCCGTCCTTGAATCTCCAGCCGTCAGCGGACAATCTTGGTTCCTTGGTCGCCGTAGACGGCGTCGTACAGGTGTTCCGGGTCGGTGATGATGCCGATGTTGCCGGTGCTCTGGACGAAGTCGGTGATCGCCTGCACCTTCGGAAGCATGGAACCCGGGGCGAACTGTCCTTCGGCTGTGTACTTCCTCGCCTCGTCGACCGTCATCTGGTCAATGGTACGCTGGGTCGGCTTGCGGTAGTCCAGGCAGACCTTCTCGACCGCGGTGGAGATGACGAAAAGGTCGGCATGCAGGTCCTTGGCCATCAGGGCGGCGGCCAGGTCCTTGTCGATGACGGCCTCCTTGCCGTGGAGCAGGCCGTTCTGGTCGCGGACCACGGGGATGCCTCCACCGCCGGCGGCGATGACGATCACCCCTTGGTCAAGCAAGGCCTTGATCGTGGCGATCTCGACGATCGATTTCGGTTTCGGGCTGGGAACGACACGGCGGTAGCCGCGCCCCGCGTCCTCCACCACGCTCCAGCCGTCGTGCAGGGCATGGTAGTCGGCGTCTTCCTTGCTGAAGAAGGAGCCGATCGGCTTGGTCGGTTTCTGGAAGGACGGGTCGTCGGCAGCGACCTCCACCTGGGTGACGACGGTCGCAACCGGCGGTTGCATGCCCACCTTGTGGAACTCGTTGTCCAGCGCCATCTGCAGGTTGTAGCCGATGGCGCCCTGGGTATCGGCCACGCACGAGTCGAGCGGGACCGTATGCAGGATCGAGCGGGAATACTCGGCGCGCAGCAGGATGTATCCCACCTGCGGACCGTTTCCGTGGGCGATGACGACACGGTTGCCGGCCTTCGCCAGGCTGACGATATGGGCCGCGGTCTTCCGGGCCGCCTCGTACTGGGCGGAAACCGTCACGTGTTTCGGATCCTCGATGAGGCTGTTTCCTCCAATGGCAATGACAATCAGCTTTCCAGACATCCGTATTCCTCCTCGGACATCCCCATCATACCACGAATGCAACAGAATGCAACAACATTGTAAACCGACATGCCCTTTTCCCTCTGTACCCGTTTGTGTAAAGTGGACGCATGCGCACATCGAAGAAAGAACTGTTCCTGCTTGGCATGTATGCCGCCTTCATGGTCATGGCGAACACGCTCGGAACGAAAATCACCAATCTGGCCGGAATCCGGGTCTCGGTAGGCATCTTCATGATGCCGTTCATGTTCCTGATCACCGACATCGTCGGCGAGGTCTCCGGGGAGGAACGGGCCAGACTGTTCGTCCAGGTCGCCGAAGCCATGCTGGTAGTCCTGCTCGGCTTCACCTGGCTGTGCATCCGCATGCAACCGAACGCCACCTGGGGAAACCAGGAAGCCTATGTTGCCGTCTTTGGCAGCACGCTGCGCATGACGATCGCGTCGCTGGTCTCCTTCGTCATCAGCCAGAACCTGGACGTGCGGCTCTTCTTCTCCCTGCGGAAGGCGTGCAACGGCAAAAAGCTCTGGATCCGCAACAATGTCGCGACCATCATCAGCCAGTTCATCGACACCTGCGTCTTCGAGTACCTGGCCTTCTGGCACCTGAGCCCGAAGTTCACCACCGCCTTCGTCTTCAGCATGGTGCTCCCCTACTGGGGCTTCAAAGTGGTTTTCGCCCTGTGCGACACCCCCTTCTGCTATCTGGGCGTCCGGTGGCTGAAAAAGGGATACGGGGAGCCGGCAGTCCGGAACTGACCGGCCGCACACGGGCTTCCGGCGCCTTGGTTTTTGCCCTTTCCGCAGGATGCAGTCCGGCACTTCGATAAAAATCGCTTTCCTTTACGCATTTCTTTCAGTATGTTTGGAACGCGAGGTGTATACGCTACATGTCTGAACAAGAATTACTTCCAGTGGAACAGGCGCTTCCCAACAATCTCTTCATCCTTCCGGTTGTCGGCAATCCGGTCTTCCCGGGGCTTTTCACCCCATTGATGCTGACCGACCAGAGCGACCTTGACGTCGTCGACCAGGCGGTCCGCCACGGCAGCTATGTCGGCCTTTTGCTCACCAAGGATGAAAGCCCCAAGGACGGACCCTACACTCCGCAGGATCTCTACGAGACGGGTACCGTCGCGCGGATCGTCAAGCGGATCAAGCTTCCCGAAGGCGGGGAAAGCGTCTTCATCTCCACCATCAAGCGTTTCAAGACGCTCGAATATTTTCCCAGCGGCCAGTATCTGGTCGCCAACGTCCAGTACCTGGACGATATCGAAGACGAGCCGGAGGAACTGCGGGCGTGGACACGGCTGCTGGTAAGCGAGATGCGCCAGCTGACCCGCAACAACCGGATCTTCAGCGAGGAAATGCGGCTGAACATGGTCAACATCGACCACCCGGGCAAGCTCGCCGACTTCATCGCGTCGATCCTCAGTGTGGACCGCAAGCAACAGCAATCCGTCCTTGAGACCTTGGTGGTCCGGCGCAGGATCGAGAAGGTGCTTGTCTTCATCAAGAACGAGCAGTCGATTGCCGAGGTGCAGGAAAAGATCCAGCAACGGGTCAACCAGAAGGTCGAGAAGAACCAGCGCGAGTACTTCCTCCGCGAGGAGCTGAAGAGCATCCAGCAGGAACTCGGCATGACCACCAACCCGAAGAGCGAGCTGATGGACAGGCTGAAGAAGAAGTTCGCGGGGCTTTCCCTTTCCGATGAGGTGAAGGAGGCGGTCGACAAGGAGATGAACCGGCTCGACTCGCTGGAGCCATCCTCCCCCGAGTACTCGATCAGCAAAAGCTATCTGGAAACGATTGCCGACCTGCCGTGGAACGAGCCCAAACCGGAGAACTTCTCCATCGAGGGGGCCCGCAAGGTACTGGAGCATGACCACTACGGGATGAAGGATGTCAAGGACCGTATCCTTGAGTTCCTCGCCGTGCGCAAGAAGAAGGGCGACACCAAAGGCGCCATCATCTGTCTGGTCGGCCCTCCGGGAGTCGGCAAGACCAGCGTCGGCATCTCGATCGCCCACGCCCTGAAGAAGAAGTATTTCCGCTTCTCCGTCGGCGGCATGAACGACGAGGCGGAGATCAAGGGCCACAGGAGGACCTATATCGGCGCCATGCCGGGCAAGATCATCCAAGGCCTGAAGATCACCAAGGTCAAGAACCCGGTCTTCCTGATCGACGAGATCGACAAGATGGGACAGAGCCTGCAGGGCGACCCCGCAAGCGCGTTGCTTGAGGTCCTCGACCCCGAGCAGAACTCCTCGTTCCGGGACAACTACCTTGACCTGCCCTTCGATGTCAGCGAGGTGCTCTTCATCTGCACGGCCAACAGCCTGGACACCATTCCAAGTCCGTTGCTCGACCGTATGGAGATCATCGAGATGAGCGGGTATACCAGCCAGGAGAAACTTGCCATCGGCAAGAAGTACCTGCTCCCGAAGTCCCTGCGCAACCAGGGGCTGACCGACAAGGAGGTGCGCTACAGCCCGAAGATCCTGTTGAAGATTGCCGAGCAGTACGCCCGTGAAGCTGGTGTGCGCCACTTCGAGAAGCTGCTGGACAAGATCAACCGGAAGGTCGCTCTGGAGATCCAGGAGAAGGCGGATACGGCCCTTCCGGTCAAGATCGACGACAAGAAGCTGGTCGAGTACCTTGGCCAGCCGATCTTCACGCAGGACGAGATCGTCAAGGCGGACAAACCCGGCACGGCAGTCGGACTTGCCTGGACCAGCATGGGCGGTGACGTCCTGCTGATCGAGGCTGAGGCGATGCCGGGCAAGGGCGAGCTGAAGCTTACCGGTCAGCTTGGCGACGTGATGCAGGAATCGGTGGGAATCGCCTGGAGCTGGATCAAGGCCCATGCAAAGGAGCACGGAATCGACGAGTCGTGGTTCCAGACACACAACGTCCACCTGCACGTCCCCGAAGGCGCGACGCCCAAGGACGGGCCGTCGGCAGGCATCACGATGACCGTGGCCCTCTACAGCCTGGTCACCGGCCAGGTGATGGCGCCAGATCTCGCCATGACCGGAGAGCTGACCCTGAAGGGAAAGGTGATGCCGATCGGCGGATTGAAGGAAAAGGTGCTGGCCGCCAAGCGCAACCAGGTCAAGACCATCCTCTACCCGAAGTTCAACCAGCGCGACCTGGACAAGCTGACCGACGAGGTCAAGGAAGGCGTCGTCTTCCACCCTGTCGCCACAATCGACGAGGTGCTCGGCTATGCGTTCCCGCATGACAAGGAGCGCAAGCCGATGGAGAAGATCGAGCCGACCGAGGACGACCATCCCGAGTTCAAGATGTTCGCAAAGGAGTTGGCCGAGGCCCTGAAGGAGTCCTTGCATGGCTGAGCTGCTCGCCCCGGCCGGCAACCTGGAGAAGCTGAAGATCGCCTTCGCCTATGGGGCCGACGCGGCCTACATGGGGCTGGACGAGTTCAGCCTCCGGGCCAACGCCGGCAACTTCACCCGCGACGACCTTGCCGAGGTCGTCGCGCTGAAGCGGAAAAGTGGCAAGAAGCTCTACTGCGCCCTCAACATCCTTTTCCACGAAGGACAGATCGAGGATTTGAGACGCAGGCTTGGAGAAATCCGCGAGTGGCCCTTCGATGCCTTCATCGTCAGCGACATGGGCGCGGCGAAGGTGTTGCGCGACGTCTGGAAAAACGATGTCGAGCTTCACCTCTCCACCCAGGCTTCCTGTACCAACAGCGAGGCCTGCAAGGTCTATCGCTCCCTTGGATTCAAGCGGGTCATCCTTGGACGCGAGACCCCGATCGGCGATATCCGCCGCATCCGTGACGCCAACCCGGACCTGGACCTCGAGGTCTTCGTCCACGGAGCCATGTGCATGGCCTACTCGGGACGGTGCCTGCTCTCCTCCTTCCTGGTCGGCCGAAGCGGACAGCAGGGGGATTGCGCCCATGCCTGCCGCTGGCACTACCGGCTTGAGGAGCAGGAACGGCCCGGCGAGTGGTATCCCATCGAAGAGGAAAAGGGCTATACCACCATCCTCTCCTCAAAAGACCTCTGCATGATCGACCACCTGCAGGACCTAGAGGATGCGGGCGTCTCTTCCTTCAAGATCGAGGGACGGATGAAGAGCCCCTATTACGTGGCCGCGGTCACCCGGGCATACCGCAAGGTGATGGACCGGGACCCCGATGCAGCCAGCTACCGCGAGGACATCTTCAACGTCAGCCACCGCCCCTACTGCACCGGCTTCTTCTATGGACAAGGACCGGTCTCCACGATGGAGGGGGGTTCCTATATCAGGGACTACACCTTCTGCGGCATGATCGGGGACGAGGTCAGGCCTCATGTCTACAGCCTTGACTTGCGCAACCAGATCAAGCTGGGAGAACAGATCGAGTACCTGGATCCTTCGAGACCGACGATGGTCGACACCCATTTCAAGTTACTCGACAGTTCCTTCGAATATGTTGACCAGATTGATCACTGCAAAGTACAATACCTGGAGACGCAGGAGCCTGTCTCCAAAGGAGATATCATTCGGCGTCTGAACCAGTAACCCAACGCCGAGGAGTCTTCCGTGCTTGTGCTTGCGTGGCTTGTCCTGATCGTGGGAATATACGCGTTCCTGCTTACCCTGTCCAACATCCTGTGGATGCGTCACCTGAACAAACTGACCAGGAAACCGCTTGCCGTGAAACCCACGGTAAGCGTTTGCATTCCTGCCCGCAACGAGGAAGCGGTCATCGAGAAAAGCATCCGCTCGTTCCTCAGCCAAAGCTATGCGCCAATGGAGATTCTGGTGCTCGACGACAACTCCAGCGACCGGACGGGCGAGATTGTCGACCGGCTCTCCAGGGAGGATGGCAGGGTCAGGAAGATCAGCGGCAGGCCGTTGCCGGAGGGTTGGAAGGGAAAAATCAACGCCGAGGCCCAGCTGGAACATGCGGCCAAGGGTGAGTACATCCTCTTCACGGACGCGGATACCGACCACGGCCCCAGGTCCATCGAGAACGGATTGAAGAAGCTTCTGGCCACCAAGAGCGACCTGGTCAGCGGCTATCCGCTGCAAAAATCCAAGCTGAAGGTCAGCCTTGTCGTCGTGGTGATGGACTTCGTCACCATGCTCTGGATCCCGCTTGCCATCCAGCAGTGGCTCAAGTCCCCCCTCTTCGCCAACGCCATCGGACAGTACCTTCTGGTACGGCACAGCGCCTTGGTGGAGGCCGGCGGATTCGAGCAGATCCGGAACTCGATCTGCGATGACATGGACCTTGCCCAGCTACTGGCGAGAACCGGCCACAAGCAGACGTTCTGCGATGTCAAGCACGACGTCTCCTGCACGATGTACGGATCGTTCGGCGAGGCGTTGGTCGGCATCGAGCGCTCCATCGTTGGCGTCCTGAAGGGTGGCTGGGGGATGGCGGTCGCATTGCTGCCTGTCATCGCCCTGCTTCTCGTCGTCGTTTTCAGCCCGATCCTCTCCCCTATCGGCATGGTCGCCAGCGGCTATTCCCCCTGGGGAGTCGTGCTGGTCACGGGCACCTATCTCTTCTGGATCGCATTCTTCATGATCAGCCTGTGGCATGGCTTCCGGATGCCGCTTCCATTGCTTGGACCAATCGTTTTTTTCGTCCTGATCATCATGGTGGTGCATTCCTTCATCCGCAAGGAACGGGGCATAGGATATGAATGGAAAGGGCGGAAAGTCTCGTGATGGATGGCAATAAATCAAAAAATTTCGACCCCAACCCTGCAAATTTCTTTATTTTGTGTTGCATCGGAACAAAATTATGTTAGAATCGAATCACCAATATACAAAGGAAGGTTGCTTATGACGATTCACGAACAGTTGACTCAGCAGTATGAGACATACCTTGCAGAGAACCAGAAGTTCACTGAGAAGGGAGTGAAAGTTTCCGCAGCTAGAGCTCGCAAAGCATTGGCCGAAATCGCCAAGCTGTGCAAGGAGAGAAGGAAGGAAATCCAGGACGAGAAGACCGCTGAATAAGTGGTTGCCTCATGGATGTCCACAAAGAACGAGACCGCAAGGTCCCGTTCTTTTTTATACTAAATTAGGTAATGGGTCCTTAACCAAGCAATCGCGGATGGGCCGGATGGTTGACGGGCGTGCGGGGCTCCCGCCCGGACAACACGTCATCGATATTCTCTGCGGCGCCCATGGCCATCCGTTCCATGCTCTCCTTGGTGTGGGAGGCGTTGTGGGGTGTCATGACCAGGTTGGGTGCTTGCAGCAACGGACTATCCGCAGGCAACGGCTCGACCGAGTAGGTGTCCAGCGCGGCTCCCCAGAGATGTCCGCTCGCAAGCGCGTCGGCAAGCGCACGCTCGTCCACCAGATTGCCTCTGGCAAGATTCAGGAACATCGACCCCTCGGGCATCAGCCCGAATGCCTTCGCGTCAAAGAAGCCCTTGAGGGAAGGATCGCCAGGCATGTGCAGGCTCACCACATCAGCGTCCTCCACCGCCTCTTCCCACGAATAGGCCAACCTGCAATACGGGGGAATCCGCTTGTTCTGGAGATGGTGGTCGTAGACCGTCACCTCCATGCCAAGGCCGTCATGGGCCTTCTGGGCGACGCGACTGCCAATCCGGCCGAAACCGAGGACTGCGATACGTTTGCCGAGCAGTTCCTTGTGCATGGCGCCGCGGAAGGTGAAACGCCCCTCGTGCATCGCCTTGTCGGAATCAGCAAGGCGCATTGCCACGCAGAGCATCATGCCGATGGTAGCCTCGGCCACCGTATCGCAGTTGGAGTACGGAGCGTTGGCGACCCACACCCCCGCACCTTCCGCTTCCTTGACAGGAAGGTTGTCCACCCCGACGCAGTGACGCGCGAGGATCTTCAATTTCCCCGCGCGTGCGATAAAGCCTTCGGGATACTGCTCGATGCGGGCCATCACCGCGTCCGCCATGGGCGCGATCGCAAGCAACTCCTCCGGTTTCGTTCCGGTTCCGGCAACCACCTCGTAACCCCTCCCCTGCAGGAACCGGATGGCCTTCTCGCTGCAAGTGGAGGGAATGATGACGCGGTACATCACGTAATCGGAGCAGGGTTGAAGATGCACAGGTAGTTGTGCAAACCGTACTGCTCCGCAAAGGGCTTCTTGGTCCCGCTCGCGCAATCCAGAATCAGGTTGAACAGTTCGGTGCCCACATCCTTGATGGTGCGCTCGCCGGTGGCGATGGTTCCCGCGTTGACGTCGATCAGGTCATCCCACATCTCCTTCATCTCCTTGCGGGAACAAACCTTGATCACCGGCATCGAGGCGAGACCATACGGTGTCCCACGTCCGGTCATGAAGACCTCGAGGACACAGCCGCTCGCCAGCTGGCTGGGACCGCAGACGATATCGCTCGCCGGGGTCGCAGCGTAAATCAGGCCATGCTTGGTGGGGATCTCGCCGGGGTCGAGCACCTGGCAGATCGGTGCGGTACCGCTCTTGGCAATCGAACCCATCGCCTTCTCGACGATATTGGCAAGACCACCCGCCTTGTTGCCCGGAGTCGGATTGGCGTCGCGGTCGACCTTGCCCTCGGCAAGGTAGTCGTCGTACCACTTCATGTTCTTGGCCAGCTTCCTGCAGGTCGCTTCATCGACACAGCGGGCGGCGAGTTTCTCGACTCCGTCACGCACCTCGGTCACTTCGCTGAACATCACCGTGGCGCCACCGGAGACCAGCATGTCGCTGGCGTATCCGGCCGACGGATTGGCGGTCACGCCGCTGAAGGCATCGCTGCCTCCGCACTGCATGCCGATGCAGAGTCTGGAAAGCGGAAGCTCGACGCGCCTACGCTGGTTCAGCCTGGCAAGCTTCCTGTCCGCCATCGCCATCAGCGCGTCCATCATGGCATGGAAGCCCTTCTCCTTCTGCAGGACGATCACGTTCTCAGGGGTGATGTCCTTCTTGTCCATGATCATGTCCAACGTCAGCTTCTCGCAACCAAGGCTGACCACCATCAGCTCGCCACCGAAATTCGGGTTCTTGGCGATGTTGCGCACGTAGCGTTTGGGAATGTCGCTGTTGGTGGCGTTGATGGCGACGCCGCACCCATACGGATGGTTCAGGGCGACGATGTCATCCACGTTCGGATACTTCGGAAGCAGTTCCTCCTTCATCTTCTTCACCGCCACATCCAGCACCCCTTGGACACACTGCACCGCCGTGGTGATTCCCAAAATGTTGCGGCTGCCAGCGTACTCACATCCGGAAACCTCGTAGCCAAGCCATGTGGTGCGCGGCGGCTTGGGCAGATCCCTGACGATATGGGTTCCCCACTGCAGGTGGTCGAGTCCGGGAGACTGTGGAACCTCGATCATGTGCTCGTTGATCCAGGAACCAGCCTTCACGTCGCGGTTCAAGGCTCCGAGTCTCACACCGTAGCGTACGACATACTCGCCCTTCCTCATGTCCCGGAGCGCAATCTTGTGCGCTTGGGGAATCGGATCCTGCGTGACAAGACCACCACCGAGATCCTCCCCTTTTGCCAAGGGTTCAATCGCGATGGCGACATTGTCCTTTTCGGTAATCTGAATGTATTTCAGCATCTCTATTCCTTATCTGATAGGCTATGTTAGGTGTACACGAATCTGGGATAGGAATCAACGGATACCCACACTTTCTTTGCGCATGACCTTTTCGTGGGATAGGAAAGAAATATGGGATGGCTGCATGCACAGCGGTTCGGAGAACGCCCTGCCGCAGTGGCCGCATGTGACCACCCCCGGCCTTGCCCTGCAGGAACGAGGAATTCCATGAAGCCCATCAGCCCCTTCCGTCTGCCTCATGGCTCCATTCCTCGTGTGACGAAGAGATGTCTCCCGAGTAGATGGCGTCCCTCTCTTTGCCATACCCCGTTTGTGCGGCATACATCCACATTTGCAATATCTGTTTGCGCGAGGTATGGTAACGGTATATGCACACACGAACTTTTCAAAACCCTATCCTTCCCGGCTTCTATCCGGATCCCTCGATTACCAAGAAAGGTACCGATTTCTATCTCGTTTGCTCCACCTTCAGCTATTTTCCCGGCATTCCTCTCTTTCATTCCAAGGATCTTGTCCATTGGGAACAGTTGGGCAATGTGGTCACCAGGAGCTCGCAGGCAGATCTCGAGAAATACCAGATATACGCCGCCACCATCCGCTACAGGGCCTACGACGACACGTTCTATGTGGTCACCACTTTGGTAAAGCCTGGTTCTTATTACGAGAACATCAACGTCTACTACACCGCAAAAGACCCTGGCGGTCCTTGGTCGGACGCCCATGCCGTCAAAGGCGCCGAGGGCATCGACCCCACGCTGGTCTTCGACGGAGAGGACGTGTGGTATCTGGGCAACATGCGTGTCGAGCCAGAGAATAATGACAACAAGAGCCGGTGGATCTGGTTGCAGGAACTGGACTTAGAGACAAACACGCTTGTGGGAGAGAAACATATCCTCCGCAAGGATGGCGCCCTCTACGGAGCCATGTGTCCCGAGGGTCCCCATATCTACCACCGGGGAACCTGGTACTATCTGCTGATTGCCGAAGGAGGCACCAAGCACAACCATGCCGCCAGCGTCTTCAGAAGCAAGGCAATCACAGGCCCCTACGAGGGAAATCCGCGCAATCCTGTCCTCACCCATCGCAATCTTTCCATGGACAGCCTGGTCAACAGCGTGGGCCATGCCGACCTTGTCGAAACCCAGGACGAGACGTGGGCGGTTTGCCTCGGAGTCAGGCCCTGCGGTGGTGCCATGTTCCGCAATCTCGGACGAGAGACATTCCTGGTTCCGGTAATCTGGGAACAGGACTGGCCTGTCTTCGCACCAAAGACAGGCCATGTCGAGCTCATCGAAAAAGCCCCTCGGTTGCCCGGGAAAACGTATCCGGAGGAACCAGCTTGCGACCTTTTCACCGCCGAACGGGAACTCGGACCTTACTGGTTGCTTGAGCACACCTTCGACCCGCTTCCCTACTCGCTGGATAAAGGCGGGCTGACGTTGAGACGCGCGCGCCTTTTCCGAAGGCTCAGAAGCATGCATTGGAGGGCGGAACTCACTGTAGGGACAAGGACTGATGGCGCGAGCCTGATGTTGCTTGCCGACCAGAAGAACTGGATGAGGCTCGGGAAGCAAAAAGGAAAACTCGTCCTTACCGTCTGCGACAAGGGAAAGGAAGCGGATGTGTGGGAATCCCCCGGATCCTCTTGCGAGCTTGCGGTCGAAGGAGACAAGCTCGACATCCAGTTTTTCGTAAAGCAAAACGATGCATGGAAAACGGCGGGAGAGCTCCAGGATGGCAGAATCCTTTCCGACTACTATTCCTTCACGGGGAACATGGTTGGCATGGAGAGCACCCAGGAAGCCAGATTCCTGTCCTTCAGTCTGGTCGCCCTGCATTGAGACAAAGAGGGCCGCCTTCCGGCAGCCCTCCATCGGACTTGTGGTTCCGAACGCATCAGGAGAACTCTGCAAGCCCCTCGATCGCATAGGCGTGGACCGGAGAAGAATCCAATCCAAGGATCGGGAGCGGAGAATAGCTCATGAAGAAGGCGTCCTTCTTCAAAAGGTCAAGATGCTTCAGGACCTCGATGAAGAGGATGTTCTTGGCAAGGAGGATGTCGTGGAACGGCTTCACGTCCTCGTTGGAACTCTCGACAGAGACGCCATCACCGAATCCGACGCCTTTGGCCTCATGGGCGAGGAACCAGTTCGCGGTATCCGCGTTGATGAACATGCGGGTATCTTCCTTGGTGTTTGATTTCGGGGTAAAGGGCGGGAACTGCCAGTCGCTGTCGATGATGACGATGTCGTGCGGCTTCATCTTCGGGGCGACATATGTGTCCAGCAATTCCGGAGTCACGTAGCTGTTCGGCTTGACGCGCTCGTCGCTTTTCGGGAACTTCACGTAGATCGCCCGGCCCATGAACTGGGTAAGGGGGACCTCAAGCACGCTCGGGCCATTCTCAAAGTGATGGTAGGGGCACTCGACATGGGTGCCGAGATGGCTCATCAGATCCATGTTGGTATGCCAGTCGGGAATCAACCCGCCGGTGTTGAAGCGATCCAGCTTGCAACGCCGCGTCTCGGTTGCCGGATCAATCGGCTTGGACAGGTCCACCACCCGCAATCCATTCATTTCATAGACAAATTCCATAGTTTCTCCTTCTCTTGTTATGTTCTGGTCTCCAGTGCATGCACTGCAGCCACCATCAGTTCCTGACAGGGCACAGCCACGCCCAGCTCACGTGCCCGTTTCACGACATAGCCGCTGATCGAGTCCACTTCCGTCTTTCTTCCTGCCTGCACGTCGCTGTAGATCGAGGTATACCCGCCGTGGGCGTTTTTGCACAGGTTGAACAATCCCCCAAGCATCGCATCCTCGTCCATCGGGTATCCGTCCTTGCTGGCGACACCAAGCGTCTCACGGCAGAGCTTCCGGACGATGGACCAGGCGTACGGGTTTGCCGCCAGCTCTTCCATCGAGCAGCCAAGAACTGCCGTGGTGATGCTGATCGAGGTATTGTTGGCTAGCTTCTTCCAGATTGCCGCGCGCACGTCGCGCTCGACCTCGATGGCAAAACCTGCCTTCTGGAACATGTCCGCCAGAGGCGCAAGGTCCCCCTTCTCGCCCCGAGGCAGACCGATATACCCCTTGCCGCGGGATCCATGGACCACATGGCCAGGCCCCAGCTTGTGGGCGCTGTCCTGGGTGGTCCCGATCACCACGTGGTTCCTCGGCGCAAATTTTCCCATCACCTCCTCATGGCCTGCGCCATTCTGGAAGGTGACGAGCCAGGTATGCTCGCCGATCACCGCCTTGTTGGCGTCCAAGACGGCTTCATTGGCATACCCTTTGACGAACAGGATCACCACGTCAGCCTTTTCCAGCCCCTCCACCGAGACACGGTAGGAGGGATGGAAGGCATGCGGTCCGTCAGGCTCCTCGACAACGAATCCATTCTCCGCCTCGGCTACCGCTTGCGGATGTCGGCCGATGATGGTGACATCCTCATGCTCCGAAAGCCTGGCACCGAACAGACACCCCATCGCGCCATCGCCGAGAATCACGATCCGCATGATTCCTCCTTACGCCATGCCGAGGGCAGTCGGAATGGTCATGGAGAGCGCGGGGACGAACACGACGCACATCAGCGAGAAGACCATGGTCAAGAACAGGCCAAGCTCTTTCTTCGCCGTCTTCTCCAGGCTGGTATGACCTACCGCACAACCAACGAACAGGGCTGAACCCACCGGAGGCGTGCAAAGACCGATGGCAAGGTTGAAAATCAGCATGATGCCGAACTGCGCAGGGTGCATGTGGATGATCGGACCGGTGACGACCGGATACAGGATCGGGGTCATGATCATGATCAGCGGGGCCATGTCCATGAAGCATCCCAGGACCAGGAGAAGCGCATTGATGATCAACAGCAGCAGGACCCGGTTGTCGGTAATCGAGACCAGCGCGTTGGTGATCATCGCGGGGATCCTCAGCAGTGTCATCATGTAGGCGAACGCCTTTGCCGTCGCAATCAGCGTAAGGACGGTGGCGAGAGTCCTTAGGGAGCCCTTCAGGACCTGCGGGAAATGGCTGAGCTTGTCGGTACGCAGGACGAAGTAGGTCAGGATGAAGGCGTAGACACAGGCAACCGCGGCGGATTCGGTCGCGGTGAAGATGCCGAGCGCGACACCGCCCATGATGATGACCAGGGTGAACATCGGCAGGATCGAGTTGAGCACGACACCAAAGCATTTTCCCATCTCCACCGAGAAGGAACGGGTGTTCAGGATGTACCAGGAGGCAGGACTCTTGGTCAGGCCGTTTTTCAGGTCGTCCCTATGTCCACCGAAGGCCATCCACCGCACCTTGTCCTGGGGACCGATCTTGAACCCCTTGGGGAAATTGTACTTCTTGCCTGCGAAGAAGCAGTAGACACAGAAGCAAAGGCCAAGCCAGATGCCGGGAATGAAGCCCGCCATGAACATCGTGGCAATCGTCGGCACTCCACCTGCCGCCAGCGAGTAAATGACCATGTTGTGGGACGGCGGGATCAGCACGCCCTGGCAGGCGGTGGTCACCGTCAAGCCGACAGAGAACTCGGGGTCATAGCCCTGCTTCTTCATCATCGGGATGACGACCGAACCGAGGGATGAGACGTCGGCGACCGCCGAGCCGGAAATACCGCCGAAGAAGGTCGAGGAGATGACATTCACGTAGGCGAGACCGCCACGGAAACGTCCGACGACCAGGTTCGCAAGGTCGATGATGCGGTCCGACACCTTGCCCGCGGCCATAATCTCACCCATCAGGATGAAGAACGGGATGGCGAGCAGGGAAAAATTGCTTACCCCATCGATCATCATGCGGACCATGACCGTCAGGTTGGTGTGCATGATCGCCGCAGACCCGAGCGTGGCAAGAAGCAGGGCGAAGGTGACGGGGACGCGGAGGAACATCAGTACGAAGAACCCTCCAAGCAGGACGAGTGTAGCCAGTTCTTTCATTTGGAAGCCTCCTGGTTTTTCTGGTTCTTCAACTCCTCACGGTAGTCGATTTCCTTCTCTGAATAGTACATATCGTCCTTCTTCAGGATGCCGGTCAGGAACAGGATGGAGTCAAACGTCATGAGGAATCCGGCAATTGGGGCCGGAATGTACTGGACCCAGGTGGGCCAGCCAGTCATGGGCAACACGCCTGGACGGCTGAGAAGCTTGCCGACATACTGGCTTCCGCAGACGAGGAGGAACACGCCGCAGAGCAGGACGCATGCATCGCCGAAGAATTCAAGGAACTTCCGTCCCTTTCCTCCCTTGGGGAACAGGTTGTAGACGATGTTGACCGAAATATGCAGATGGTCACGAACACCAATGGCGCACGCGATGAAGGCGAACAGCGTCACCAGCAGGGTCGGAACTTCCTCTGCCCATCCGATGCCCGTGCCGAAACAATACCGCAGCACGACCGTGATGAACACCAACAGCGTCATCAACGCGAGTGCGCACTGGGCGATGCAAAGCACCACAAAATGGACCCAACGGTTCCCGAGCCGCAACATCTCCGCCACCGTCAGCTTTCCCTCAGGAACCAGGCGATGACGCTCAAGGAACGATTGCTTGCCAGATACCATACTAAACCAACCTTTTTCAATACAAGCGAATGCCGGGCAAGGGGAAAGGCACCCTCTCCCCTATCCCGGCATATGAAGCCATACGGCAATCAGTACTTCTCACCAATCTTCTGGATCTGGGCGATGATATCCTCGTACCCTTTGCCATACTTCTCGTAGATCGGTCCCATGCGGTCCTGGAACTTCTTCAGCTCTGCAGCGGACAGCTCGGTCACCACGGTACCGGCATCGCGGACGATTTTCTCGGAAGCGGCTTCCTTCTCCGCCCATTTCTGCTTCTCGAACTCCTCGGTCTCCTTGGCGCACTGCTTGATGATCGCAAGGTCCTCGGCGGAAACGGACTTCAACGCGGCGGCGGAGGCAAGCAGGATCTCCGGAACACGGGTATGGCCGTCAAGCACGTAGTACTTCGCTGCCTGGTAGTCGCCCATGTTCTGATAGGTCGGCCAGTTGTTCTCGGCACCATCGACGGTGCCCTGGGTGATGGCGGAATAGACGTCGTTCGGTCCGATGCCGGTGATGCCGACAGCACCGAGGGCGTTGGTCATATCGACCATCATCTGGTTGTTCTGCATGCGGATCTTCAGACCCTTCAGATCCTCGACGGACTTCACCAGCTTGTTGGTGTAGTAGGAGCGGCAGCCGGAATCATACCAGCACAGGCCGATCAGGCCGGAGCCGGAAGCCTCGATGTCTGCGAGCATTTTCTGTCCGATCTCCCCATCAAGGACGGCCCACTCATGGGCTGCATTCTTGTACAGATACGGAAGCTGGATGGCGTTGATCGCAGGAACATAGGAAGCGACGGGGCTCGCCGAGACACGGGCGAAGCCAAGGTCGCCGGCCTGCATGGCCTCGATGGCTCCGGTCTCCTGTCCATACAGGGTACCACCGGTATACACTTCGATCTTCACTCTTCCGTTGGTCTTCTCCTCGACCAATTTGGCAAACTGCTGGTCCGCAAGGGAAGTCGGATAGCCGTCAGCATGGACCTCGGAGAGCTGGAGCGTCACAGACTTTGCGGGAGCGGCTCCGGAGCTCTCCATCCCACCCTGTGCGAATGCCATCGATGCAACGATGCCAGCCATCAATGCGATAGAAACAAGTCTTTTCATTTGATCCTCCTTCAGAATCAACATGAAAATGGTACTATCGAAATGTCGTTTTACAAAACGATTTTTTACCATTTTGTTCTCTTTGGCATGCGTATCTTTGACTTTTTCAGACCTGATTGATTGTCTTTCGCAGGTATTGTCCTCATTGAATCAATCCAATCAACAATATGGACTCAACATTGTTTTTGCAAGATGAAATGCAAAGCTAGAGGAAATTCGGATATGCAGGAATGGTTTTCCGCATTGTCCAGCCTCACGGCAAAAAAAGAGGAGGGACCGTCGGATCCCTCCTCTTCTTCGCCAGGCAAGCCGCGTTCAGCCGAGCTTTGCAAGCAAGTCAAGATGCTCGGTATCCTTGGCGATCTTCTCGTCGAATTCGGCCTTCTTCGCCTGTTCCTTCTCGACTGCCTCAGCCTTGGCATGCTCCAGGAACTGCGGGTTGGACAGCTTCTTCATGGTGCCATCGAGCAGTTTCCGAGTCTTCTCGATATCGCTCTTCAGCTTGGCGATCTCGGCGGGCACGTCAATCGCTTCCTTTACGAAGAGGTAGGAGGCGTAGCCCTTCCCGCTGACGGGGAACGCCTTGCCGATATCTTCCCTGCCCTCGGTGTCGATCACCAAGCTGCTGGCCCCGGCAAAACCTGCCAGCAAATCCCGTTCCTCGACGAAGAAACCGACCGCGGAGAAGCCCTTGTCTGGCTTGATTACCACGCGGACCTTCTTCTCCAAGGGGATCCCGAGCTCGCTGCGGGCCGCACGGATGCCGGTGACCACATCCTGCATGCTGTCGACGATGGCAGCCTCGGCTGGGTGCCTGCGGCTTTCCTGGTAGACCGGATAGGGTTCCGTGATCAGGCTGTACGGCTTGCTTCCCGGCAACTGGTCGTAAATCTCCTCGGTAACGAAGCTGACAAAGGGATGCAGAAGCCTGAGGGATTCCTTCAGGATATCCAAGAGCAGGCTGACCGTGCGGCTCTTGACCTGCCCGTCCTGGGAGTAGAGACCATGCTTGGAGTACTCGACGTACCAGTCGCAGAAGTCATTCCAGAAGAAATCATAGCAGGCCTTGGAAGCCTCGTCATAGCGGTAGCTCTCAATCGCCTCGCGGGTTGTCTTCACCGCCTCGTTCAACTTGTGGTAGATCCACTTGTCCATCGTGGACAGCTCGATCTTCGAGACGTCCACCAGCTGCGCGCCATCAAGACTTTGCAGCAGGAACCTGGCTGCGTTCCAGATTTTGTTCGCGAAGCGGCTGCCCAAGTTGAAGGACTGCATGTCGATCTTGATGTCCTGGCCCTGGGTCGCCATGTAGCTCAGGGTGAACTTCATGGCGTCTGCACCATACTGGTCCACCACATCGAGAGGATCGATGCCGTTGCCCAGACTCTTGCTCATCTTCCTGCCCTGCTTGTCCCGCACAAGGCCCGTGATGTAGACGTCGTGGAACGGGACCTTTCCGAGGAACTCGAGGGAAGCCATGATCATGCGGCTGATCCAGAAGAAGATGATGTCATAGGCGGAAACCAGCGCATTGGTCGGGAAGAACTTCTCCATGTCCGGGGTCTTCTCGGGCCAGCCGAGGGTGCTGAAGGGCCACAGCCAGGAACTGAACCAGGTGTCGAGCACCTCGTCGTCCTGGACGAGCTTCTTCGAATGGCACTTCGGGCACTCGGTCGGATCGGTGCGGCTGACAACCATCTGTCCGCAGTCCTCGCAGTACCAGACCGGAATCCGATGTCCCCACCAGAGCTGGCGGCTGATGCACCAGTCGTTGATGTTCTCCAACCAGTTGGTGTAGGTCAGCTCGAAGCGCTTCGGGTAGAAGTGCAGCTCGCCGTCCTTCAGGGCTTGCAAGGCCTTGTCGGCCATCCCTTTCATACGGACGAACCATTGGTCGGAAAGGTAGGGCTCGATGACGGTGTGGCAACGGTAGCAGTGCCCGACATCATGCTTGATGTCCTCCACCTTCACCAGCAGGCCAAGCTTGTCCAGGTCCTCGACCACAAGCTTCCTGGCCTCTTCCGGCTTCAGGCCACGGTATTTCTCCGGCACGTTCTCGTTCAGCGTGCCGTCGGGGTTCAGCACATTGATCGGCTCCAGGTTGTGGCGCTTGCCGCACTGGTAGTCGTTGGGATCGTGGGCAGGGGTGATCTTCACCATGCCGGTGCCGAACTCGCGGTCGACGAAGGCGTCGGTGATGATGGGGATGTCCCGCCCGGTCAAAGGCAGGTGCAGCATCTTGCCGACGATGGACTTGTAGCGCTCGTCATCAGGATGCACGGCCACCGCCTGGTCACCGAACAT
>CAJMOS010000032.1 GCA_905215015.1 uncultured bacterium
AAAGCCGAAAGCTCCCTTCCGTTCATCTCAGCCCGGGAAAAATATGCGGCGGGAGTAAGACGGCCGGCCATGTATGCGCAGGAATAGAACTGAAGGCTATGGTTCTCTCTCCAGAAACACATGGCATCCGAGCCTTTGAAACTCATCCAGTAGCGGAAACCACAAAGAACTTCCTTCGTCCGCTTCTCCAGCGCAGGAGTAGGATATCCATACGCATGGATGTACCGAATCAGAGAGACAATGAGGAAATCCGAGCAGTCGTAGCGCGCCTCAATCTGGTTAAGAGACTCGGAGAAAAGATTTTCCTCGTCAGGCCTTGGCCTGCCGAGCGCGGCACGGGCAAGGATATGGGGCATGGCAAATCCGAAATCGCCCCTGTCAAGGGATGCAATACCCGCCATCTGACTGAGATAGCCTGCAAGAGCTTCTTTCTGCGTCTTTGCACCGTCGCTCTTCGGGATGGCATGGAAAATGCAGGTGAATCCCCTCTTTTGTCCCTCATGGACAAGGGTGGCATTCACACACCAGGAGGGAATTACAAACTTTGTTTTTCCTGCAAGAGAAACTTTCCTGTTCTGTCCTTCCTTATCGGCATGATCCATGCTACCCGTAGAAAGGAGTACGAAGGTGTTCCCACCACCCGGAGCGGGGAGAACGAGGGTATCCTTCAAAAGGCAAGTACGGGCAAGGAAACGCTCCGCTTCAATCGTCCTTTCCGCGTGTTCCCTGTCTGGCACATCAATTTCGATTCCCTCCCTTCCAGAGAGGATCTGCAGTCCCCACAGGGTCCGCGTATCGCGGGTTCCGAGGGTCTGGAGAGAAACGTACAGAAGGTTTCTGCCCTTCTCAAGCGTGATTTCGGCGTCTTTGTATTGGATTGGTTTATAGACCGAAGGATTCTGGAACAGCACATGGTTTCCACCACACCAGAGGTCGACGGTGCAGTAGGTCCACAGCCGGATCGGGACAGTTTTCTTCCGGTCGCTCACCAAGACGACAGCTCCCTCGAGACGCACCTTCTGAAGCGTGAAATAAAACGCTCCATAGTCGATGAACCAGTTAGCCCCCGCGGCATGGTAATGCCAGGGTTTTCCAATCCTGCTCATCTCTCCGACCCGAATCGGCCCGATCGGAGCTGGAAGCGAAGCATCGACAATCGCCGAACGAAGGTATCGCTCATAGGCAAGCTGGTTTTCACACACCGTGGTATCCATCACCGGGCTCAAAGCTGGTCCGCTCACCAAGAAATCCGTGACGAATCCGTATCTGTTCATTTGCATGACGTCACCCCTTCACCGCACCGGCGGTCAGACCACTGATGAACTGTTTGTTCGTGAATGCATAAAGAATGAGAATCGGAATGATCGAAATCGAGGCGCCTGCAAGCATGATGTTCCATTCTGCCGCTGCATTGATCGCGTATTTGAGCTGGACGACCGCTACCGTAAGCGTCTTCACCGACGGAGTGAAAATGGAAACAATGTAGCTTGTGAGATAATCGTTCCAAGCAAGACGGAACGAGAAAAGAGCGACAATTGCGAGAATTGGCTTGAGAAGCGGCAGAATGACACGGAAGAAAACCCCGAAGTGACTGCAACCGTCGATGATTGCAGCCTCGTCGAGTTCCTTGGGTACGGTTTTTGTGTAGCCCATCACGAGCATCACATTGGTTACCTGCCCGCCGGTAAGGGCGAGGACCAAGCCGAAAATCGATTTGCTGATACCGAGAGAGCGGAGTACCGTGTAGGTCGGGTACAGCGTGACCGACCCCATCGAGATGAAAATCAACGCGCTGTAGAGACCAAGCAAAATCCTCTTTCCATAAAAATCCTTGCGCGCGAAGACATAACCAGCCATAGACGTCGTGAACACGGCAAGGAAAAGCACACCAAGGCCAAGGATGAGGCTGTTGCCGGCATAGCGGACAAAATCATTCCCCTTGAATGCCGTGGTATAGTTGGAGAACTCCCACTTTGTCGGAAAGAAACTTCCACCTGTGGTGAGTTCCTGGTTTGACTTGAAGGACCCGAGAAGCACGTAGATGACCGGATAGAGAGCGAAAACGACGACTGCTAAAATCAGGATGTATTCGAGCGTGTAGGTCATGATGCGGATTCTTTTTTGGCTTTTCATCTTTTGCTCCTCTTCAATAGATATCATCCACTTTCTTGGATCCCTTGAGGAAAAGGACCGTCACGATGGCTGCGATGCAGGCGGAGATGAAACTGACCGCTGCTCCATAACCGAACTGCGGCACGACGATGTCGTTGGAAGAGACAGGGAAGAAGAACTTGTAGGCGTACAGAGTCATCACCATCGTCTTATTGAATGGGCCACCTTCGGTCAGTACAAGGACGGTGTTGATGTCGTTGAACGCGTTGGCGAATGCAAGCATCAGAATAATCTTGAGAATCGGCCCCATCATCGGAATGACGATGAACCACAATTTTCTCGCACCGGTGGCGCCGTCAATCTCGGCACTCTCCAGCACGTCCCGAGGAATCTGCTGGATGCCTGCGATGAAATAGACCATGTAGTTGCCGATGGCCCCCCAAATCGCAACAAGGATGAGAATCTGCATCGCATGCTCCGCCCCGAGCCAATTGACCGGTGTTTTGATGAAACCGATGTTCAGGAGGGTGTGGTTGACTTCGCCGTTGTAGGCATTGAACAGAAGGAAAAAAACAAGCCCCATGACAGCGGAACTCATGATTGTCGGAAGGAAGATCAGGCTCTGGAAAAGTCCGTTGCCCCGTACGCGCGCCGCTAGGATGTATGCGACGAAAAACGAAAGAGGGATGGTGATGATGATTTTCCAGAATGCGTATTTGAACGTGTTCAGGACGGAATGAAAATAGAGTTTGTCTCGGAAAAGCCTCATGAAATTCTGAAGTCCGACGAAAGTGACTTCGGTACCGATGCCTCCGTACTTGCAGAACATGTACCGGAGCGTCCAAACCACGGGAAACAGGGAGAAAAAGCAAAAAAGCAGGAAATTGGGCCAAAGCATGCTGTATGCTTTTCCCGTTTCCGCAAGCTTCCTTTTTTGTGCGCTGGTCAACATTGTCGATACTCCTGGAAAAGAAGGACGTGTCGGGAACAGCACGACGGGATGGTCGCGAAGCTGTCCCCGACGATGATGGGAAGGAAATCAGAACTTCACGTCTTCGACGATTGGTTTGTTCCCAGCTTTCAGAGCTCCGTCAAGAGCCTTGTTGTAACGAGTGGAGAGATCCTTCAGGCCTTTCTTGATATCTGTCTGGCCAAAAATCATCGACGCGAAGGTATCGAAATAGTTTGCACCTTCCACGATGAAGTCCTTGGAATACTTCTCCTCAGGAGTCAACGGCCAAAGTCCGTCACGCTCTCCCTGCAGCATGGCGGGGAATGTCTTGTATTTCTCCCCCATCTCGGCGTTCTGGATGACGGCTGGAATCATGCTGATACCAAGCCCTTTCTCAAAATGCTCCTTGAGGTTGTCAAGGTTGAGGAATACGTCATGGTACGCCTTCCACGTCTCCTTGAGATGCTTGGTATCCTTGTTGATGAGGAACGCCGGCGTAACGTTGAAATACTGCTTGCTGACGAGATTCCCTCCCTGGACAGGAATCTGAGCGCAACCCCAGTCGGTACCCGGCTGAAGCGGGAATTGGTTGGCGTAGACGCCTGGTTCGGCATGGGTGTACGAAAGGTACATGCCGATCTTGCCGGCGGCAAACTGTGCACGCAGCGGATCGATATCGAGACTCTCGCACCCGGGAAACGCATACTTCATCATCTCTTTCCAGAGGGTGATTACCGGCTCGTATTTCTCGAATTCATAGCGGCCGGAAGAGAAATTGTAGCCGAAGTAGATGCCCGTGGAAAGTTCGTTCATCGGTTCCATCGACCTCTTGAGACCGCTTGTCGGGTTCTTCAGATTGCAGGCAAATCCATAAATGCCCTCGCTTGAAAGTTTTTCGGTGATGATCTTCGCGCATGCGACCATCTCCTCAAGGGTGGTCGGGACCTTCAGGCCGAGACGGTCAAAAATAGCAGTATTGTAGAACAGGCGGAGGCATGTGTCGCCACTCGGGATGTAATACAGGTGCCCGTCAATCAAGTTGTGGCCTTCGAACATGACGCTCTTGAAAGTCTCCTTGTCCTGATCGCTCATGAGTGGCAGAAGATCAACACATTTCCCTTCATTGATGTACTTGATGAACGGATTGTCGAACTTGAACGCGTCCGGCGCCTCGCCCGTCTGGAAGGCCATGTCGACAGCCTGCATGTAGTTGTCGGTGTAAATCTCGTAACTGAGATCGATGTTGTCCTTGTTGGTCTTGTTGTACTCGTCGACCTTCGCAGTCCAATGGACGGCGTCATGCCGGTCGGTGGTCCAAATCCTCACGTGGGTCGGACCCGCCTCCAAGGACTCTTTTTTCGGGGTGCTTTCGGCGGACCCGTTTCCGAACACCAGCCCGGGAATCAGTCCGGCGAGACAGAGGACAGCCAGCATTTTTTTCATAGCATTCTCCTTTTGTTTGGCTTTCTATACAAAAGTGTATATCCTGGTTCGGAATCAGCAAATCCAAAAATTTCCTGAAGGATGTTTGATTTTTGCCACCCGTTCCGCAATGGAGCGTATAATACAAAAAGACATGAGAACACAAAGAAAGACTACAGAACGCGTGGACACCACAGGCATTCCTTTTCAAGGCAAGACCGTACGGTCTCTCCACGGGCGCCTTCTGGAGTTCTCTATCCTGATCCAAGGACTCGTTCTCCTTCTGATTGGTGTTTTTTTCTACAGAAGCGTTTCCTCCCAGATTCTCGAGCAGAATATTTCCCTCGTGAGGAACAAAAGCCAGAACATTGCCTCCGAACTGCAGTATTGGATGAGTGGCATCATCAGCTCCGCCTATGCCATCAGTATCAACAACTCCGTTTCCACCGCCATCGCATCCTTCCGTTTCAACCCTGACATCAATTCCCAAATCAAGCTCGATGCCCTTGTCTCCGACAGTATTGACGAAGCTGTCTATGAGAGCAAGCGCCTTGTCAAAACGGCCTTCTTCGTCCTTGACGGCAAAGTGCATGGAGGAGCTCTCGCATCGGTCGAGAACGATCTCAGTTACAATCGCATCTCTCCCCTGCTTGAGAACACTGAAGGCTATATGTCTGTCCTTCCCCGCCAAAAGGATCCGGTCGCATATCGGGAAGGGACGGTCATCCCGATGATTTTCTCCATCCAGTACGGGACGGTGAAAACAAAACTCGTCTTCCTTCTCGATTACAACGTATTGAAAAACCGCATCTCAAAAGTCGCCACTCCCTCCGACATCCTGATTCTTGACAGGAATGGGCACATCGTTTTCTGCGAGAACCCTCTTTACGAGAACAACATCGCACACCTTGCCACCGACCGACCTTTCGCAGAAGGCTTCTACGAGGGAAAATACAATGGGAAGTTCTATCTCCGGACAGAAGCCACCGTGCCAAGCATCGGATGGGTCTGCCATCTCTTCAGCGAGAAGGACGAGGTTCTCGACCAGTTCAACTTCGCCATTACCATTTTCTTCGTCGTTCTCATAGCCATCTTCAGTCTTGAAATCCTCCTGTACTACATCGTCTACAAAAGGCTCACCACCCCCCTCACCCGCCTTGCCCAAGTGATGTCGCACCCGGTAGACGAGCACTCCACCTATCGGCACTTCTCCTACGACAAAGACGATGAAATCGGCGCTGTCAGCCGTAGCTACAACCAAATGATTGAAACCATCGACCAGCTCGTGCAGAACCTGAACGATACCATCGAGGACTTGAAGGACAAATCGGAGCAGATCGAATGGGTGCAGGAACAAAAACGGGAAGCGGAAATCAAAGCACTCCAAGCGCAGATCAACCCTCATTTCCTTTACAACACTCTCAACTCGATTTCCTGGCTCGCCGTCGAGCAAGGAGCCGACGAGGCCGCACGACTCGCCAATACGCTTGCGTCCTATTACGAAATCAGCCTGAGCAAAGGAGTGTCGGAAATCCCGCTTTCCCGGGAAGCGGAGCACGTGACCAAGTTTCTCGCAATCGAGCAGACCCGTTACCGCGAGGTCCTTTCCTACTCGGTGGACATTCCCTCCGCTTTCCGCTCAATCCCCATCCCGAAAATCACCTTGCAGCCACTTGCGGAGAACGCCCTCTATCACGGGCTCCGTCCTCTCAAAAGGATGGGACACATAACGATACGTGCCATGCGTGACGGGACGGACATCGTCATCACGGTCAGTGACGACGGTCAGCCGATGTCCAAGGAGAAGATGCGCTCCATCAATCTCAATCTCTCCAACGGGACTTTCGACCCCTCGAGCGGCTATGGCATCTACAACGTCAACGCCCGCCTCCGGCTCACCTTCGGACCGACTTACGGACTCAACTATTACCACAAGGGAACACTTACCTGTGTGGATGTCCGCATCCCTGCAGAAGGAGGTGGCGCATGATCAGAATTCTCCTGGTAGACGATGAGACAAAAATCCGTTCCATCATTGCAAGTCAAATCAACAGGACTGCCGATTACTGTGTTACCGCGCAGGCATCCGATGGACTTGAAGCTCTCCAACGCATCGAAGAACACATGCCTGACATCGTCGTCACCGACATCGCAATGCCCAATTACGACGGGCTCTTTCTCGCAAAGACAATCCAGGACCAGTGGCCACTCCTCAAAGTCGTCATCATCAGCGGATACGACAATTTTGAGTATGCCCGCAAAGCAATGCGGTACGGCGTGCGCGACTACATTCTCAAACCCTTCATGATCGAAGACCTTATCGCAGTCTTCACACGGCTCAAGGAAGAAATCGATTCCTTATCCCGCAAACCGAACGACATCTCTTTCCAACGTCACGAATTTCTCTCCGCCCTCACCCGAGGGACAGACCTCTCAACCAAAGAGATTATGGATGCATGCGGAAAGCTTGGCATCCTTCTCCACCAGAACAACTTCTCGGTTGCTATCGCAAACTGCTATGCCGGCAGAGAACCTGATTTTTCCCTCCGCCCCACGGTGCTCCGGAAAACGAAAGACCTTATCAAGGAGGGGACGGACGACAGTCTCCACGCAGTGTTCTTCACCGATACGTCCAGCCGTCTTGTCGTCATTTTCTCCCATAGCCTCGGGGAAAGAGACTACGAAAAGAAAATCGACAGTCTCCTGTCAAGCATCCATGCGAAGACCACCCGGGAGTTTTCTTCCAACGTCGTATTCGCTCTTAGCAGGACCGTGGGAACCTTCCTTAGCATCAAGGATGCCTACAGGGAAGCGGAAACCCTGTGGATGCTCCGCTTCGAAACGGAAGGATGTATCGACCGGAACTGGCATCATCCTGATTCTGCCGAAGAAAAGCGCCTTACAAGCGAAGAGGCAAGCATTCGTGAGAAAATCCTTCTCTCCACGTTTCTGGGAAAAAGTGAAGCGGACAGTCTGCTCATTTCCTATTTCCATATTCTCTCCCGTCTCGGTTTTCTCAGGAGAAAAATGCCGGACAGCCTTATCGTCGGTTTGGCGGATTCTCTTTCAGCCCGCATCCGCACCGAGGGGAACGGAAAATACTTCGACCAGATACATGCAATCTGCTTCAATAAAAACCAGCCATACGCGAATCTCTGGCAACTCTGCTCGCTTCTCCGAAAGGCTCTTTCAGCCTATCTCGAAGAAAAGGCGAAAGAGGATATGCCACAGTCTCGGATTATTGTAGACCATATTGTCAACCGCGTTTCCGAGAACATCGGCAATCCAGCGTTCTCCGTTGAAAACGCAATTGCAGGCTTGTCGTATTCGTCAAGTTACATCCGTTATGTGTTCACGCAGGAGATGAAAACATCCATCAAGGAATACCTCACGATGCGACGCATGGAACGGGCCAAAGAACTGCTCAGGGATCCCACAATCAGCATCAAAATGATTGCCGAGCAATCCGGGTTCCAGAACCAGCGCTATTTCGCAAGCACATTCCGTAACTACCTGGGTTGCTCACCTTCCGCATTCCGGGAGAAGGAGACAGGGGCAAAAGAGGAAACCTGACAGGTCTCCGGCATGCAACCGCACAACCCGAAAGTCTTCGTCCGAGAGAAGGACGCCATAGGATCTCCAAAAAAGCAAAGGGCAACCAGCCCACCATGTCGGACGAATTCTCCTTGCACAAAACTTCCCATGTCCATAGAAAATGTGTTTCAATCCCATGTTCGTCAAGATTTGTGTGCCATTTAAAAAAAGATCGTCAATTTTATTGTTGTATTTGAGGGTTTTGACAAGTGTATTGGCCTCATGCAGAGAGAGCTCTATCAGAATCTGCTGGCATGGAAGCCTTTTGCTCTCAAGGGCGCCAGGCAGGCAGGAAAGACATGGCCGATAAAGGAATTCGGCCGGAACAAGTTCGAGAACCTGTATGTCCTCAGCGGTGGATGATCTGGACACGCTCTGGGAGTCCTTCATGGACCTGCTCAGGCAGTATTACTTCACCGGAGGCATGCCGGAAGCAGTGCAGGCCTATGTGGACAACCGTCTGCCGCCGTCCGATATCCGTGCAATCCAGAAGACCATCATTGCCGATTATGCGATGGACATCTCCAAACACGCTCCGAAAGAGATACTCGGACGCACCAATCAGGTCTGGAATTCAATCCCACAACAACTCGTCAAGCAAAACAGGAAATCCATCTCCGGAGACATCCAGAAAGGAATACGGACAAAAGATTTCGAACTTGCCATGCAATGGTTTATTGATGCAGGGATGATTGCGAAAGTTCCACGGGTGAGGAAGGCGGGAATACCATTGAAATACTATGAGGATTTCAGCGCATTCAAGCTGTTTCTCTCGAACGTGGGACTAATGGCCGACGCACGCCCGGTCAGGGTATCCATGTCGCCGTTTCGGAAGGGATCCTGGATGGTCAATATGCCGCTGTATGCCGCATTCTCATTGCTGTCAAGCGCAAGATAAATGATATTCTCCTCGCCGATTCCTTAGGACAGAAGCCAGTTCCGGTACAGTTCATTGAGCAGATAGGTTTTTCCGCAGCGCCTTAGCCCGGTGACCACCTTCACCAATCCGTGTCTTTTGCCGATATCGGTCCCTCTGCATGCCCATTCCCGCCATCCTATTGAAAACCATGCATGTGGTTTCAGGTATTTTTGCATAAGGGTATGGCCTTGCGTTCCCTTTCTCGCGACAGGCGTAGCGTGAAGCCTATGCAGGAAGGGTCTTTTCCGTGGAACTCATCCAGTATGGGGGAAAGGACCGTCAATAGGGGAACAGCAAGGCGAAGTCCTCTCCGGCGAGGTCCCCGACGATACAGTTGATGTCCCTCTGCACATCCACATACCCGCCCGTCCTCTCCCCTGTTTTCTCGTCCATGTACAGGCTCCTGTTGAGCTCGATCATCACCGACGTCACACGGACGTCTTTCCGGTAGTACTGCAGCGGGACCAAAGCGCCGGAAAACGGATCGTTGACACCGACCGTGTATCCCTTCCGGGTGAAGAGGTCCGCGAGATTCCTCGCAAGTTCCGGCGGCGTGTGGAAGTCGTCGGTGCCGATGCAGATGTCCGGCCGCTTTCCTTCCCCGCCGTGGAGCTCGTACGGAAGCTTGCGAGAGGCAAAGGAATGGCAGTCGACGATGAGGCACTTCCCCTTCCTTTCGAGCAGGTCGGCGACGGACCGGGTCAGGGCGGCATGGTGCTTGTCGTAGTAGTGCTGGAGGACATACTCCCGGTCATCCCGCGAGACGGTTTTCAGCGGGCGCATGTCGCTTGTCGTGGTGTAGCACACCCACATCCCCCTTTGGGTCATCTCCTCCTGGGAGGGGTCGCGGAACCGCTCGACATCGCAGACAAGCCGGCTGAAAGGAAACACGACCTTGCGGCAAGGAAGGTCGAACAGGTCGTACGTGCATGTGTCCGTCATGCGGAGTTGCTCCCGCTCCAAAGCCACACCCCGGAGGCGGAAGGAATCCCAAAACCGCGGGGGAATCACATACGAACTGTGAGGAATATGCAGAAGGACAGGAACCAACGACATCGCGCCACCTCTGGAAAACAGGATTGCCAAGGGAGCGCTGGAGAAGACCCATCGTCGGACGGGCTTCTCTCGATGCCCATCGTCCGGGCTTTCGCACCCACCGATATGGGTTGCGGCGTAGTCATCGGGCCCGTCCCTCGTACGCTCTCTATAGGCATGTCCAGTATACCGCATGGCATGGGTCCCTGTCACCTCATCATGCCATCATCGTCTGTCCGGAACGGGCGCGCGAGGAAGAGCCCCTCCTGCGCGCCGCCATATCTTCCTGACAAAGGGAAAGAGCCTGCCATCACGACGGAGGCGGGTGCGGAAAGGTCAGCTTCTGGTTTTCCCAGCAAACCGGGAGACGTCGACTCCTTCGCCCGCAAGCAGTTTCCGCTTCCGGTCGATTCCCCCGGCATAGCCGGTCAGTCTCCCGTTTGCCCCGACGACCCGATGGCAGGGGATGATGATGGAAATGGGGTTGTGTCCCACCGCCCCGCCGACCGCCTGGCTGGAAAAGCGCGCCACCCCCCGCTTTCTGGCGATTTCCCTGGCGATGGCGCCATACGTCGTCACCTGTCCGTAAGGAATCACGCAGAGGATACTCCAGACACTCTGGCGGAACGCGTTGCCCCGTGGGGCGAGGGGCAGTTCGTCCGGGGAGGGCTTCTTCCCTGCGAAGTACCGGTCGAGCCATGCTTCCGCCGCTTCCAGCACCTCCCTGCACCGGGAGATGCCAGAGGGCTCCCCTTCCACCGCTTCGGGAAGCGCCACCATCGGTTCCTTGACGGTGCCGGCAAAATATTTCTGACCTTCCATCCAGAGCCCGACGAGCCCTTTCCGGTCGGCCGCCAACGTGAGCACGCCCACCGGAGAATCGTACGTCGCCGTGTAGCACATATGCTTTTCCTCCCTTATCCCAAACTGTTCCAAAGACAGACCGTCGCATAGCTGCGCCACGGCCTCCACGCCTCCGCCCACGCTATCCGTCCAGCGTCGCTCATGTCTGCCAGCGCATGGCGGATGCCCGCATCCGTCTCCAGGAATGCGTCGGTCCACCCCATCGTCCGCATGGCGATGTACTTCGCCGTCCAGTCCCCGATTCCGGGAATCGCCTTGAGCTTGACGATCTCCGCCTCGGGATCAGCGAAACGGGAGAGATGGATACGGCCTTCCGTCACCGCCCGGGCAAGGGCGATGATGCAGCGGGACCGTGTACGGACCACGCCGAGCCCGCCAAGCCTGGCAGCCATCTGGTCTTCTTCTTTGGGCGAAACGAACGCTTCAGGCGAGGGAAACGCATGGTCGAGCCCCGCACGTCCCGTCTCGACGACGGGACCGAGCTGCTGGGCGATACGGCCCGCAAGCACCCCGGCCACATGCACGGTGACCTGCTGCCCTATGATGGCGCGCACCGCCGTCTCGAATGGAGCGAAACAGCCGGGGATGCGTACTCCAGGAAGGAAAAGACCTTCCTTTTCCCTGTTCATCCCCTTGAGCCGGCTCTCGATCAGCGAGGGATCCGAATCGGTGTCAAAGAGCGCGCGGACTTTGGCGATCACCTGGGGAAACACGGGAGCAAGCGTGTCAGGCAGAGTGAGCCGAAGCGCATTCCTCCCCTGGTCCTGTTCCACCCGGAGCCATCCGCTCACGATTTTCCCGTCCCGCCCTTGAAGCCGCACGGTCCTTTCGTAAGCGCCATCCTTCACCTGCTCCACCCCCTGGATCGCCCGTGCCGCGAAGAACGCGAGCAGGTTCTCCCAGGCAAACGGAGGCCGATAGCCTAGGGAAACGGAGATCAGGTCCGCCCGTCTTCCCCCTTCCGGAGTCTCTTTCCGCAACCGTGTCGGAGTGAGATGGTAATGTGCCTGGAAGGCTTCATTCAGGCGCCTGACGCTGCCGAAACCCGACGCCATGGCCACGTCGAGGACAGGGAGCCGGGTGTCGGTAAGCAGCTGCTTGGCGAGCAGGAGCCGGCACGTCTGCCGGTAGGCGATTGGGCTCACCTGCCATGCGTCCATGAACACGCGCCTCAGATGGCGGGTGCTGCACCCAAGCCGGGCTGCGATATCCTCCAGCGAGAGGTTCTCCCCCGCCGTATCCCGTACAAGCCGGGCGGCTCTCCGGGCCAGAGCGGATGACGCATCCATCGGAGAAGACCCCGGCGCCAGCTCAGGCCGGCAGAGCAGGCAAGGGCGGAACCCCGCGCGCTCCGCTTCCGCGGAAGTCCGGAAGAACACACAGTTCTCCTTCTTGGGAAGGCGGGCGTGGCAGACGGGCCGGCAATAGATGCCGGTTGAGGTGATTCCTACGAAAAAGCGCCCGTCGAACCGGGAATCCTTGGACTTCATCGCTTCATAGCATGCATCCCTGTCGTCCGTAATCATCGTACCCTCCTCTCGCATTTCCGGTATTACTATGACACGGTTTTCCCTTTTCGTCTGGCGGTTTTCGGACATCCATGTGGGGATGCATTCCCGCCAGTCCGCCAAGTGTCCGGCGACGCGCTCCCGGTCCTTTCCGGTGGTGCTGGCCCACAGGTCATGCCAGCCTTTTTCCCCCGCTTCCGCTCAGAGCACTCTCCCTCTTGTCCACACTTTCCGTTTCCAGCCGCCTCGACATGGCATATGCGATTACCGCGGTCAGGCACTCGCCCAGCGAGTGGCACAGCCAGAGGGCCTCGCTTCCAAACAGACGGGGAAGCAGGCAGACAAAAAGCGGCGGAAAGACCAGACTCCGGGACAGGGAGACGACCAGCGACTGTCTTGTCCGCTGCGTGGACTGCCAGTAGGAGATCATCAGGATGTTCAACCCAGCAAAGGCGAAACCGGAAAAGTAGGACCGGCTCCTGGCTTCCATGAAATCGAGCAGATCCCTGTCCCCCGAGGTGAACAGGGAATAAAACCCTCGGGAGCAAAGCAGGACAAGCAGATAGGCGGCGATGCCGACGCCAAGGTAGACCTTCACCGAAAATCGGCGCAGGTCGCGGGAACGCTCCTCTTCCCCTGTGCCGAGGAAATGGCTGAACACCGGCTGCAGACCTTCGGCGAACCCCAGGAACAAGGTGAGGATGATCAGCATCAGATACCCGATGACGAGGTATGCGGCAAGCCCGATTTCCCCAAAGCCGTAATACCTCATTGCAAAATTGTAAATGAAGGTGATGATGCCGATCGTAAATTCCATGATGAACGACGGGAATCCAAACCGGAAAATGTGCGAGACATCCCGCATGCGGAAATGGATACGGGCGAAAAGAAGATCTCCCCGCCGTAGAAGAAAATGGGGAAGCAGGATCAGGTCACTCAAAACCGGTCCGACCGCCGTGGCGAGCGCCGCCCCTCCGATTCCCATGTCAAGCGGGTACATGAACAGGTAATCCAGGAAGATGTTGGACAGTGAACCTGCCGTCAATGCCGCCATGGCAAGTTTCGGCTGCCCGTCGTTGCGGACCATCCCTCCGAGGAGGTAGCTGTACAGCAGGAACGGAGAAAAGGTGATGATGTACCGGATATAGGTCACCGCTTCATCATGGATCCGCGCTGTAGAACCAAGCGCCACAGCGACCTCATCGATCCACAGGTTTCCCAAGCCTATGATCGCGATTCCTATGACGGCGGTCGTGAGGACCGCCACGTTGAAGGTCCGGACGGCATGCCCCTTCTCACCCCGGCCGATCTGGCTGGAAATCAGGATGCCGGCCCCTGAGGCGATCGCCATGGACAGCGAGATCAATATCTCCACAAGCGGCACGCCTACCGCGGCCGCAGCCATCGCGTCGCGCCCCAGACGGTTCCCGATAAAGAGTCCGTCAACGATGATGTAGATGGAATTGAACAGCAGTCCAACCATCTGCGGCATCGCATATGTCCTGAAAAGCTGAGAAGACGTTCCCTCGTACATGTCCTTACCTCCTCAATGCGCCACGCCTTTTTCGCATAAAAAAAAGCAGGCCCACGCTGTGTAACGTTGGCCTACTACACATATCGAAAACCCCGGCGGGTTTAGTCGCTTTTGCTTTCCCTGTACTATAGCCGCTTCCCCTCCAAGTGTCTATCCGACATTTCGCAATGGCCGGCGACGCGCTTCCATCCGCTGCCGGACTGTCCTACAGGCTTATCCTGATGCAGGATTCCTTCGATCGTCCCATTACGAATCTCAGACTCAGGGCACAGCCGGCTTCGTCATACCCGGCTTTTCTTGACAGGTAAGGCCCACGGTGGTATAAATGTCCGCAAAATTTGCATCCATCGGTTGGCAGGCCAGGAAGAGTCCTGACGAACAACAGGCGATCGCCTGATTCAGATGCCGGGCTATGCAAGCAAAAGCCCCACACCGCTGCCGGACAAGACACCCGGGAACAGATCCCAGATAGTCGGAAGGACTTGGGCGGTTACCCAAGAGCCAGACAAGATGTGACGTTCAGCAGAAGCTGGATCGCGTCCTGTCCGGCCTTCTGCTGTTTCAGGAAGGAGTGTCTGTCATGAAAGGCTGCCCTGCGACAATCGAAAGACCAGTCCAAGACTTCGCGCGGTACCTGGTTCCATCCATGATGACGATGATCATGCTGGCGGTCTACACGTTCACCGACACCTTTGTCGTCGGCCGCAGGCTTGGCTCGACGGCGCTGGGCGCCATGGGAGTCTGCACGCCGGTCCTTACCGTCACCTACGCCTTCGGCTTCTTGTTCGGCATGGGCGGCGCAAGCCATTACGCCCTCTGCAAGGGAAGCGGAAAGACAGAGAAGGCCCGACAATATTTCTCTTCCTCCGTGTGGCTCGCCCTGATTACCGGAAGCATCGCCGCCATCGTGCTGAACCTTGTCGCGGAACCCTTCGCCATCTTCCTTGGGGCGGACAACGCCAGCCTTCCCTATGCCATGCCGTACCTGCGCGTGCTTCTCTGCTACATCCCGGGATTCATGATGGATGTCCTGATGATGGGATTCATGAAGAACGAGGGTCATCCGACCGTCGCCATGGTCGCGACAATCACCGGTTCCCTGCTCAACGTGGTCCTCGATTTTGTCTTCGTGTTCGGCCTTGACATGGGCATGTTCGGGGCGGCGTTCGCCACCGCGCTCTGCTCCGGGATCGGCCTCTGCGTCAATATCTTCTCCGCTGTGTTCCTCCACACGAACCTGAGACTTGAGAAGCCGTCCTGGCACCCCCGGGCGGTGAGGAACATCATCTCCAACGGCTTCAGCATCCTGGTCCTCGAATCCTCCAGCGGCATCGTGACCTTCGTGTTCGTCCATCAGGCGTCGCGGCTGTACGGGGAAAATGGCGCCGGCATCTACACGATCCTGATGAACTGGTCGCTCATCTTCTCCAACCTGACCATGGGAATCGCCCAGGCCATGCAGCCTCTGGTAAGCTTCGCCTGCGGCAAAGAAAGGCGTTCCCTCATGCATGGGTACCTCCGCCTCTCCATCCTCAGTTCCCTTGTCTTGGGCGCGCTGGACACGGTCCTGACCCTTGCCCTGTCCAGCCCGATGGCTTCCGTCTTTACGGATGACTCCCAAGCCATCCTGCAGGGAGCTTCCCATGCGCTCCGCCTGTACGCGCCGGCCTTCCTTCTCATGGCCTTCGGCATCTGCATCGGATACTTCTTCGAGGCGGCGGCCATGGCAGGTAAGGCGGCCTGCGTCATGCTGCTCCGCGGCGTCGTCCTGCCGGTTATTCTTTCCCTCTCGCTTCCTCTGCTCCTTGGCGACATCGGCCTCGGGACCACCATGCCGGCATCAGAGGCGGTCACCGCCATCGTTTCCCTTGGACTCCTCCGGAAATCCCTATCGGGTCCAAAGGCAAGGATTCCCAGGGCACCAGAATGAAAAAGAAAGGGAACCGCAGCGAAAAGACGTCCTGTGCCTTTGAGCACACATAAGGGTATCTCAATGAGGGAGATTTACGGATTAACAAGAGTAATGCCTCGCAGATGACAACCTCTCGAACGGTGGTATTACTGCTCCTTCCAAAAGTTTTCTGACGCCGGACAAGGTTCTGATTTATTGGAAAGCTGGTTTTTCAGTCACCAGAATAATCAATTGGATATACATTTTCAAAACACCTCATCAGCCAGCGGTATGGCATCCATGGCACCCGGACGACTGATGGCGATGCTGGAAGCCTTGGCGCTGATATTCAAGGATTCTTTCGGCGAACATCCCCTCAATTTTGCTGCCAAGAAATAACCAATAAATGTATCCCCCGCTCCGGTGGTGTCCACAACGTTTGTGGGTACGATGGATTGATGAATCACCATGTCTTTGTTCGCATAATAGGACCCTGCAGCACCAGCGGTGACAATAATCTCTGCCCGATTATATTGACGAGCCAATGATTTGGCTACTTCCTCGAAGTGTGTGGATTTGATTCCAGAAAGGCCCTGCCCTTCAATCTCGTTCACCACAAGAAGGTCTACGAGATGCAAAGGCAAAGATTTCACAGTCTCCTCGTAAGGAGCCGGATTAAAACATATATGCATGCCTTTTCGATATGCCTGTTCCATCAGATACGCATTATTGTTAATCTCATTCTGGAGCACTAGCCAATCACCCTGAGTGAAATGCATAAGCGTTTCATCGATTTCTTTCTTCGCAATCAACCGGTTGCCGCCACCAAGCAGGACAATCGCGTTTTGTCCCTGTTCATCCAATTGGATGATTGCCTGCCCTGAGGAATCATCAGTGACCCGCACCAAGCCGACATCAACACCATAGGAAGTGAGTTTGTCGAGCAAGAACTGCCCGTCATGCCCAATCTTGCCAGCATGGAACACCTGTACTCCTGCTTTTCCAAGTGCCGCTGACTGGTTTGCACCCTTGCCACCCGCCCCCTTCTTTAAGGAAGTCGCAGATATTGTTTCTCCAGGTACGACGATATGATCAACCTGAAATGTCATATCGATATTCAATGAGCCGTAATTTAACACTTTCATCTCAAAGACTCCTGATTTTGTCTATTACACGGGCAATCTCAAGACGAGCTTCAGGGGAAACAGGAGCAAGCGGAGGAATCGGATTTCCTACAGGATATCCCAGATGCTCAAGACCTGCCTTGACCGCGCCGGTCAACCCATATCGGACGAATACCTCATTTGCCGCCCAAAGCGATTTCTGCAAGGACATCGCCTCGTCCCATTGATGCGATTTCGAAAGATTGTAGAGTTGCACGCACTGTTTTGGAATGAGACATGCAGGACCAGCCATCCACCCAACCCCTCCGAGCATAGATACAAAAAGAGGGATATGGGCGGAAGCACTGAAAATTTGAAACCGTCTTGGATATTTATTGGAGAGGGAAAGCAATTTACCAGTAACGCCCCCCGCCTCTTTGTAGTATCGAATGTTTGGGACATCAACCAAAGCGCCAAACACGTCATCCGTAAGTTCGTAATGCATGAACTTTGGGTTTGAATATATGATGATGCTCGTGTCAGGTACCGCCTGGGCTACAGTTTTATAAAAAAGAGCCTTTCTTTGTAAGCTCAAAGGAAAATATTCCTCAAGCATGAGCACAATGGCGTCAGCGCCCAAAGAAACGAACTTGGAGGCTTCCTCAACTGCCTCGGCAATCGAAAAGCCGGCGACCCCTGCAACAACGGGGACTCTTCCTTCCGCAACTTCCGATGCTGCCTGTACAAGCGTTTCCTTTTGCATTCTGGAGAGATAGGGAAACTCTCCGGAGCTTCCCATCACGCAAAGGCCATGGACACCATCGTCAATCAGATCGGAACAAAGCCTTTGAAACACATCCGTCTTCACCTTTCCCTCATCATCCACCGGACTGACGAGGTAGGGTATAATTCCAAACAAATCCTTCATTTCGCATTCTCCCTGATAGCTGAAAGGAACCAAGATTCAGCTCTTTCAAAATCCACAGCCAAGGCTGCGAAATGCCGACCATGGGGAGATAGTGTCAAAACAAGCATGCCCCGCGCCAACTTGGAACGGGTTTCAACTTGCACATCACATGGCTGCAATGTCACGATGGAAGGATCCTTCAACACCATATATGCCAGCACATCGTGAAGCGGCATGATCTCCTCTTCACCCCGGATACGATGGCTTTCACAACAGGAAAGGATGATTCCCTTTACCGAGGATGGCGGCATCGACTCCACTTGGTGTTTCCCTACGCATACTTGCATGGTCACATCAAGCGGAACAAAGGTTACTTGCGGAAATCGGTCAAAGACAATCTTTGCAGCTTCAGGATCATTGAAGATATTCGCCTCGGCAACTGCGCTCGAATTCCCACTCTCCTTCCAAGTCCCTCCCATCAACGTGATGGATTTCACCAACGTAGCGAATGCAGGTTCAATAGAAAGGGCAAGGGCTATGTTTGTGAGAGGACCGGTACAAAGAAGTTCTATCTCATGGGGATACGTTCTCGCCATACGGACAAGGAAATCAACACCACTTATGGACGTATCTATCAGGTTGCCGCTGGTGCCAGACCAAGAAGCGCCCAATGGATCCAGGATACCATCACAATACCGGCAACCCTGCCGAGGCTCCATGACAAGAGGATGCGATGATCCAGGAACAAAAGTGACTCCGGTAATTCCCTCTTCGGCAAGAAAGGAATCTGCAGCCTTGCAACGTTCGAGCGCGCAAACTCTTCGCCCATAGGCGGTGACACCAAGCAACTTTACTTCAGGATCCTTTGCCATGAGAGATAAAGCAAGAAGATCATCGCCCAACAAATCTGAATCAAAAAGGATGTTATGCATCTTGGATTTTCCCATATACTCGAAGGAATGTGTCACGCACATAGGAGAACACCGCATCACTATCGACATCAACGGCAATCTGGTCTTTCAGGCATGCGCGTTGTCTCTTCTTGAAATCAACGATTGTCATACCGCGTGTGAACTCCCCATCGGCCGCAACTTGGATGTCACAAGGTTTCATTGCAAACCACTGATGATGCACAAGGAAGGCAATCGGCATGACATCGTGGAAAAACGCATAGGGGATGTTATATCCATCACGCTTAGCTCGGTAGTGCATGAATGCAGAGCACCTCTCTCCAATGTCATGAAGAAATGAACCAGAGTGAAGCCAAGCTTCCAGATCAGTTGGAACAATCTTCCTTTTCTTAGTGACATCAAGACCGAACATCATCACGGGTATGCCAGAATTCATGACATAGCTCGCAGCTTCCGGGTCACACAAAATGTTGAATTCCTTAGTCTGCCCCGCATATCCAGGCATCTTCCAAGTTCCTCCCATCATGACCAGTTGCGCGATATGGTCTTTAAGACTGGGATATGCGACAAGCGATGTTGCAAGATTGGTCAATGGACCGATTGTGATTACGGTAACCGGACCCTTCTCACGAAGGATGGTTCTTGCCATGAACTCGGCAGCCTGCATCCCGTTTCCAAAGACAGCAGGGAACGTTTCTGGTGGTTGCTTTGCCCAACGGGTATCAGCAACCCATTTCGAGGTATCCCATAGCGCAGAAGGAAAGGACGCATGGGGAATGCCATCCCTGCCAATCCGTTTCAACAGAGAGTCCAAGCATGGGCCGCTTTTCTTTCCGGGGACATTTCCCGATGAAGGGGAAATGCCGATGACCGAAAGGGATGGTTCCGCAAGGGCGAGCAACAATGCCACGGCATCATCGACATCCGCATTCTGACAACCCAACGCAATATCGGTATCGATAAAGACACGCTGCCTCATTCCTTCACTCCTGAGCTTGCAATACCCATGATGTAGTATTTCTGCAGTGGCAACAGGATGCAAACCGGTACAAGTATCGAGATAGAGCAAGCGGCAAAAATCTGATCCCAATACACCTCGTTATCCTGCGAGAGATCAGCGATGGCAACCTGTATGACCTTCATGTCTTTCGAACGCCCCACCAGCAACGGCCACAAGAACGCTTCCCATTGATCCATGAAGATGATGATGCCGGCACTGACAATAATCGGAATGGACATGCGCATGTAGATGCTGGCATAGATCTTCAACCATGACGCTCCGTCAAGTCTCGCCGCATCAAGATAAGATCCAGGTATGTCCATGAAAAACTGGCGGAACAAGAAAATGGAAAGGCCGTTGGCTACAGCAGGAAGAATGAGGCCCCAATAGGTGTCTGTCATTCGCAATTTGCTCACAATCTGGTACAGAGGAAGCGCTATCGAACTGAACGGAATCATAAATGTCACGAGCACCAAGCCGAACAACAACTTTTTCCCCTTGAACTCAAAGACGGAAAAACTAAATGCGCAAAGGCTGGTAACGACAACACCCAGTAGCACCGTACTGAAGGTGACAAAGAAACTGTTGAAAATAGGACGAGCAAAATTCCGGCTAATCAAAACGTCCCGGTATGCGCCAAGATAGAAATGGGAATCAAACCAGAGAGCCTTGGCGCTGAATGGCATCAACCCAGCGAAGATGGACTTGTCCGTCTTGAACGATGAGATGACAACCCAGTAGATAGGCAGCATGAAGATTATGGTGAAAAATACCAGCCCAAGATATTTTCCTGTCAGCGAAATGTTTTTTTGCGCTTTCGGAGTCATTTCACGCCTCCTTGGACCGAATGAATTTGAATTCCAATCCAATCACAATCAAAATCATGAGGATTTCGACAATCACCATCGCGTTTCCAACACCACGGTCAGCATAAATGAACACATTCCGATAAGCTTCATACATAGCAACATTGGTGGAATTCTCTGGACCACCATTTGTCAGAATGTACATAGGAGTGAACATTAGGAAGTTCTGTGTCGTATCGGCAACAATGACAAACAGGAACGTCCTTTTCATCATCGGCAATGTGATGAACCAAAAACTTTGCCAGGATCGGGCACCATCCATCCAGGCGGATTCATACAGACTGTGCGGAATGTTCTGCAATCCGCTAATCAAAAAGATCATCCAATATCCGACACACCTCCAAGATACGAGGAAAATAATACTGCCAAGGGCTTCCTTGGGACTGGTAAGGAATTGATGGGGAGGAATGCCAATCAATCCAAGTATGGAATTCACGAAACCGCCATTGGGATTGTACATGATACCCCAGATAGTGCTGGTGATGGCGAGGGAAATCGTGAAAGGTATGAAATAAATGGTACGGAACGCGTTGATGCCCTTACCCGGCTTGTACACCATCAACGCAAGGATGAAAGCCCATATGATTTCAAAGGGATTGACGATGACTGTGAAGAGCAAGGTGTTCAGCAGAGCGCGCTGATACGTGGGGTCTGCCAATGCGAAAATATAATTTTCCAATCCACAGAACTTTTTGTGAGCACCTGCAGCAAAGGAAACAGATGAGAAGCTATCCAAAAGGGATGAAAAAATGGGTGCCAAACGGAAGAGGAATAAACCACAAAAGGCAGGAATCAAAAACAGATAAGGAACGACTTTTTCTTTTTTTGATAAGACCATAAAAACTCCAGAAACAAAAGGAAAGATGGTGGCGGTCAAACGACCGCCACCGAGGAAATTTGGGGCTCAGCGATATTTGCGAAGGGCACGATCGATGGCAACCTCAGCGTTTTGCAAGGTAGTCTTCACATCGGCGCCATTACGCACATCCTCGAAGACATTGGTCAGCATGGACTCATACTCGGAATATCCAGGAGAAAGCGGACGAGGCACTGCTGTATTGGTGCTCTCATAGTTCAACAAAGACTGGATATTGTAAGGCCATTCCTGATATTTGGGATCGCTCGCAATGTACTCCAACGTCTTCTTGTTCGAAGGCAGATGGCCATCAAGCTTGAACCACTCGATACAGCTTGGGGCCTGAGTCAGATATTTGATCAATCTGACCGCTGCATCTTTGTTTTTCGATGAAGCATTGACAGCAAGAGACCACGACCCGGTCGGAGTCACGGGTTTCCCGTCCTTGAAGTAGGGATAGGGTGCATAGTCCCATTTCAGGTCGGGATTATTGTTGTACGCCAGATGGTTGTAGTCAGGTCCGATGAGCATAGCGAGCTTCTCTGATGGGAAATATGCCAGCATGTCAGAAGCGCTGACCCCTTTGGGCGCGATATTGTAGGTATCGAACAAATCCTGGATGAACGTACATGCCTTTACCCAAGCGTCAGTTGTCAACACGCCCTGCACAGTCAAACCATTTTTGCCGATGGCCTCACCACCAAGAGACTCTGGCATGGTCAGCATCTGGAAAGGACGAGAAATCTGGGCAATACCAAGACCGAACACTTCTGGTGTCCCATCACCGTCCTTGTCTACCGTCAACTTTTTGCCAAGCTCAACGACCTCCTCCCAGGTCAAACGATCTTTAGGATCCTTGGAAAGACGAGGAATTCCTGCCTCGTCGAACATCTTCGTGTTGTAATAGAGCACCTGGGAAGAGTTGACAAACGGGGCCGCATAGAATGTCCCATTTACCGTTCCGTATGCGCGGCACACATCCACGTACTCGTTGAGCTCATCACTGGTAAAATAGGAATCAAGAGGCGCTAGGTATCCTTTCGTCACATATGCGGTGATAAGGGGGCTGTCGACAAACAGGACATCCGGAGTGGGTTCCTTGGCACCAAGTTTGACTTCCGTAACCTCCCAGATTGACTTGGTCGGAAGTTGCTCAACCTTCACTTTTATATCGGGATTATCCTGTTCGAATTTTTCAATCATCGCCGGAATCGCAGTGTCGTAAGGTTTCACCGAATTACTAAGAAAGGTGATTTCCGCCACACCGCTGGTAGGCTGTGAGGACGATACTGGTTGCGCCGAGGGAGCGCTTTGGCTCTTCTCCTGAGATCCATTGGCAAACGCAGTGGCTGCGAAAGCCATGAGTGTTACGGCAAGAAACAATCTTTTCATGAGCAATACTCCTTTTGTACCTCCATCTTAAACGCGGAATCGCAACTGTCAAACAAAAATTGAAATAAATTTTTTCAAAATATTTTCAAATTAATTTTAAGAACTATCAAATTAATTAATTAACATTAAACAAATTAATAGCATTTGAACACTAAACTTCTTTTTAAATTTGCAAATATATATTTTCAAAAGTTCATTTTTTGAATATGCTATATTACATGAACGACAAGATGACTTTGAAAGAGTTGGCCGGCCTCGCAGGAGTATCCATAGCTACAGCAAGCAGGGCTTTGCGCTCTCCAAACTCTGTAAAAGAATCCACACGTAGCAAGATTCAAAGCGCCGTACATGCTCTCGAAGCAAAGAAATCGGGAATCATCGCTCTCGTCATCCCTGAAATCTCCAATCAATTTTTTCCATTGATGCTGACCGGCATCGAAGAGATTGCCAGAATGCAGCGATTCTCCTTGATGCTCTGCAACTCTCAAGGCATTCCTGAGATTGAAGACCGAATACTGCTGGATCTCATGAATCTCGGAGTTGACGGAGTACTGTACATCGGTATTGGAAAACCTTCACGGCTTCTCGCGGAAGTTGTGAGCAATAAGGCGTTGCCTATCGTCTTTCTGGACCGCGACCCGGGTCTCAAAAATGTCCCGTTGGTCACAACCGACAATCGTGGAGGCATGGAGCAGGCTGTCAAATATCTTCTCTCTCTCGGTCACAGAAAGATTCTCTATATTGGGGGAAAACCAGGCGTATCCACGGAAACTGGCCGACATCAGGGTTTTTTGGATGCACTGAATGATGAAAAAATCAATCCGAAAGATGTGATGGAAGTCTATGCGAACTACCACAAGGATGAAGCATATGAACTTGTCTCGACCCTCATCAAACAAAAGAAGTTTTCATTTACTGCTGTTTGCGCTTCAAACGATACCATGGCTTTTGGCGCCTTCCAAGCACTGAGACAAGCAGGGATCAAGATTCCCGAGGAAGTATCACTGATTGGATTTGATGATCTTCCCACATCCGAGTTGATTGGTCTTACCACTGTGCGCCAGCCATTCATCGAAGAAGGACGCACGGGAATGATGCAACTGCTGTCCCTCATACAAAACTCCAACATGCATGAAGCATCGACTATGATGCCTTGTGCGTTGGTGGTGAGAAATTCATGCAAGATTCTGTAAGGCATCAAGGCAAAGGGAGATAATCGCCAATGAATCAGCAACAAAGAATAGCCAACACCCAGTTGATTTAATCTAATGTCGTAGACTCAGAAGAATCTGTTGAATTGCATTTGGGTATGGTAAATGCAGTTTTAGCAACATAAACGGCCAGCAGGGTCATGTTTTCCGGCCAGCTGCAGCCACGACGACGGCCAGTGAATGACGAATTAAACGGCCATCAAAGCGGGACGGCTGAAATTAATCAGTGCAATTGTACATACAAGTACAGTGAGCCCATTAATGACCGTTATGCATTCCGCCTGAAGGATGCAAGACTTCCAGGCAATGCATTCGGTCTCGACCAGATAGGGATTCACTCCCTTGCAAATCTTGGTCTTGCGCTCTTGGATGATTTCCTCCTCCACCCCAATCACTGAGGAGGATGAGGTGAAAGCTTTGTACGCCGTTCTGGAAAGACGCGATGGATTGGCAAGGAACTGTGGCATCCACTTCCAACGCAAGCCAAAAGCCTGGCCGTCCATACTGATGGAAGAGGGGGTGTCATCCAACTTCATCCTGAAACGAGTGACAAAGCATTACAACGTGATGATTGAACGGAAAATGGCCGAATAATACCGGCCACGATTAACGCCAAATAGCCACTCCGAACGGGATCACCGGTGTTGGTAACGGGCAGGAAGGGCAGCGCAAAA
>CAJMOS010000033.1 GCA_905215015.1 uncultured bacterium
GGATATCCTCCTTGGGGACGCAGACCCGAATGGTGTCATCCGCAAGGCTGAACACCTCGGTCTCGATCCCATATAGCTCTTTGATCAATGGGGCGGTGACTACCTCGCCCGGAGTTCCTTGGCGCAGAATCGAACCCTGTTTCACGGCGATGACCTGGTCGCTGAAACGGAAGACCTGGTCGGGATTGTGGCTGGTCAGGACGACGCAGTATCCGTCCTCGGCCAGGGACCGGATCACCCAGAGTACCCGCGCCTGGTTGGCAAAGTCGAGACTGGCCACCGGTTCGTCCAGCAGGAGCGTCCTCGCTCCCTGCATCAGGCTTCTGGCGACCAGGACCAGTTGCTGCTCGCCCCCGGAGATTTCCCAGAAGAGCTGGTGGGCTAACGGGGCGATGCCAATCTTCTCCATCGCTTCCATCGCCTCTGCCTCTTCCTTCTTTCCCGGGGTGGCATACCTGCCGATTCTGCCACTTGCCCCCATCATGACCATCTCTATCGCCTCATAATTGTAGGAAACATTGCATTTTTGCGGTACGTAGGCCATCAATCTTGAAAGTTTCAGGCGGTCGCATGCGCGAAGGTCGTCTCCTGAGATGAAGATGTTCCCTTGATAGGGGAGCAGTCCGAGCATGCACCGGAGCAGGGTGGTCTTCCCAGTTCCGTTGGAACCGATGACCGAGGTAATCCGGCCGTCGGCCATCGAACAGGTGATGTCATGTAGGATTTGGCGCTCGGGCTTGTACCCGAATGAAAGATTCTCGATCTCAATGCTCATGGCGCACCTCCCGTGATGCCATCAGACTGAGGAAGAAGGGAGCGCCGACAAAGGCGGTGAGGATGCCGAGCGGGATTTCGGTCTCCATCAGCGTGCGGGAAATGTCGTCGACAAGAAGCAGGAAGATCGCCCCGAGCAGCATGCTGGCGGGGATGACCCGCTTGTGGCTGGAACCGACCAGACGCCGGGCCAAGTGGGGGATGACCAGACCTACCCATCCGATCGCGCCGCTGGAGGCGATGATGCTGCTGCTGGCAAAGGTGGAGGCGATGATGATGATCCGGCGGAGCCGGTTGGGCTCGATGCCCAGCGAGGCGGCCTCCTCATCGCCGACACTGAGAAGGTCGACCTTCCAGCGCAACAACAGCAGTGGCGTGATGCCGATGCAGAGGGGGATCAGGACTGAGCGGATGGTCTTCCACTGGGTTCCCGAGAGGCTCCCCATCAGCCAATAGGTGATGGCGGGCAGCTGGCTGTTGGGGTCGGCGACCAGTTTCAGGAAACTGGTGCCGCTTGTGGCAAGCGATCCCACCATGATGCCGCAGAGGATCAGGCCGGTGGTGCGTTGCACCCGCATGCGCCTTGCCAGCAATGTGACGATCAAGACCACCAGCAACGCTCCGGCAAAGGCGCAGGCCATGACCAACCAGGAGGAGAAACCAAGGATGATGGCGAGTGCCGCCCCGAAAGCGGCGCCGTTGTTGGCGCCTAGGATGTCGGGCGAGGCCATCGGGTTCTGGAAGACGCCTTGATAGGCGGCTCCAGAGGCGGAAAGGGCCAGGCCCGCCAGCAGGGCGAGCATGATGCGTGGCAGACGGATCTGCCAGAGAACGCGGCTCGTCATGGAGTTCAAAGGCAAAGAAATCGGGTAGCGTCCGAAACAGAGCGAGAGAATGACAAGAACGAGAAGCGACATTCCTCCCAAAAGCCAGAACCATGCATACCTACGCGTACCCATGATTACGATTCTATCATTGTATATCCGAAAAAACAATGAAATGTTGTTCGTAGTCGGTTGAAAGGCAGGATTGCATGATGATCCATAATGGGGTTAAATACCGATATGCGAAAGATTCAGATGAAGACTCCCTTGGTGGAGATGGATGGAGACGAGATGACTCGCGTCCTCTGGAAGATGATCAAGGAGTCCCTGATCCTTCCCTATGTGGACCTGAAGAGCGAATACTATGACCTTGGCTTGCCCAATCGTGACAAGACGGACGACCAGGTGACGCAAATGGCGGCGGATGCAGCCAAGAGATATGGCGTCGCCGTAAAGTGCGCCACCATCACTCCCAATGCCCAGCGGATGGAAGAATACCATCTGAAGGAGATGTACAAGAGTCCCAACGCCACGATCCGCGCGACGCTGGACGGCACCGTCTTCCGTACTCCGATTGTCATCGACTCGATTCATCCGGTGGTCAAGAACTGGAAGAAGCCGATCACCATCGCCCGCCATGCCTACGGGGACCTGTACAAGGCGACCGAGTTTCGCGTTCCCGGGCCGGGGAAGGCGGAGTTGCGCTATACCGGAGCCGACGGAACCACCTTCAACAAGACGGTATATGATTATGAGTGTGCCGGTGTGCTGCAGGCGCAGTACAACAAGGACAGTTCGATCGAGAGCTTCGCCCATAGTTGCTTCAAATACGCGATCGCCACTCGTCAGGATTTGTGGTTCTCCGCCAAAGACACGATCAGCAAGCAGTATGACCAGACCTTCAAGCAGATTTTCCAGAGCATCTACGAGGAGTCCTACAAGAACGAGTTCGAGCGTTTGGACCTGACCTATTTCTATACGTTGATCGATGACGCTGTCGCTCGGGTGATTCGCAGTGAGGGCGGTTTCATTTGGGCGCTGAAGAACTATGACGGGGACGTGATGAGCGACATGGTCTCCTCCGCGTTCGGCAGTCTGGCCATGATGACCAGTGTCCTCGTCAGCCCGGACGGCAACTACGAATACGAGGCGGCCCACGGCACGGTGACCCGCCACTACTACCGGTACCTGAAGGGAGAGAAGACCTCGACCAACCCGATGGCGACGATTTTTGCCTGGAGCGGGGCGCTGCGCAAACGGGGCGAGAAGGACGATTTGCCTGATTTGTGCGCTTTTGCCGATAGGCTGGAGAAGGCTTGTTTTGACACACTCAATGCTGGTGTCATGACCAAGGACCTCGCCAATCTCGCCGAGGGAGTCACGGTGACTCCCGTGGACAGCGAGGAGTTTATCGCCGCCATCAAGAGCCGCCTGGACGCCTGAGATAGGACAGGTATCCTGCGTATGGGGAAGTGGGTCCGCCCGCTTCCTTTTTTTCTGCATTGACAGCTTGGAGATGGTAGGTGATGATGATATACACAGGAGTGTACAATGCGACCGAGACGACAGGTCCTTTTCATGATGACCGACACCACCCGCTACGACATGGTAGGCTGCTATGGCAACAAGGCGATGAAAACACCGAATCTGGACGAGCTGGCGAGCCAGGGCGTCCGCTTTTCCCGGGCATACACGACCCAGCCAGTCTGCGGTCCGGCCCGCAGCTGCATCTTCACCGGCCTCTATCCACACGGAACCGGGTCATTCACCAACACGGTCCCGCTCTGGCAGGGGGTGAAGACCATCGGCGAATATCTCCAGCCGGAGGGAATCCATACCGCACTGATCGGCAAATGGCATCTGGACGGTGGCGATTATTTCGGCAACGGGGTCTGTCCGCCGGGCTACGATCCCGCGTACTGGTTCGACATGCGCCGCTACCTGGAAAGGATGAGCGAGCCCGACCGCCGCAGAAGCCGGAAGGAAAGCACATCTTTGGAAGGGGGAGGCATTCCCTCCGAGTTCACCTTCGGCCATCAAATCTGTGACAAGGCGATCGACTTCGTGAAACGTTACAAGGATGAGGATTTCTTCCTTACCATCAGTCTGGACGAGCCCCATGGCCCCTATCTTTGTCCAGAGCCGTTCGCATCGATGTACAAGGACTATGAGATGCCGATTACCCCGGCTCATCGGGACGATCTGTCCGAGAAGCCTGAGTTCGAGAAGCTTTGGGGGGAACGCCGCATCCACGAGGACAAAGAGCACCTGCGCCTGAACCCTAGCCTTTTCTTTGGATGCAATTCTTTCGCTGACAGCGAGATGGGAAGGGTGATGCACCTGGTGGAAGAACTGTGTCCCGGCGCGATGATCATTTACACCAGCGACCATGGCGAGGCGCTTGACGCCCACTCTTTGGACCTGAAGGGGCCGAGTGTCTACGAGGAGATCGCCCATATCCCGCTCATCGTCCGGGGTGGAGCCTACATGCATGCCCCAGAAGGCAAGGTCTATGATTCCGTTGCCAGCCATGTCGACCTGGTGCCCACCTTTTTGGACTATTATGGAATCGCGGTTCCTCCTTCGCTTTCCGGCGTCTCGATGCGTAGCGTGATCGAGAATCCCGATGGTCCTCGTCTGCACGACTACGTCATGTGCGAGTTCCATCGCTACGAAATCGACCACGATGGATTTGGCGGACTGCAGTTCATGCGGGCGGCTATCGGTGACCGCTACAAGCTGGCGGAGTTCCTGACCGACAGCGATGAGCTTTTCGACGACCAGATCGACCCCTATGAGGTGCACAACTACATCAATGATCCCGCCCATGAGCAGGTCCGGGACGAGATGCACCAGTGGTTGATGCGGGAAATGAACGATACCCGGGATCCTTTCCGTGGCTACCAGTGGCGTTGCCGTCCTTGGAACACGAAGGAAAGGAAAGACTGGGAATGTGACGGATACACCCGCCAGCGTCCGAGCGGGAAGGGAGAGCTGGTCCAGCTGGATTACGACACCGGCATGGAGATCACCGAGACGGTACGTCTGAAGCGGAAGACCGGTGGTTTCGCCAAGAAGGAAAAGGAGTGATGGATGGGCAAGGTCACGAGAAAGGATGTTGCCCTCCGGGCCGGCGTCAGCGAGACGGTGGTCAGCTATGTGCTGAACCGGAACCGGTATGTGGATGCCGGCAAGAGGGGTCGTGTCCTTTCCGCGGTCAAGGAGTTGGGATACGTGCCAAGCCCGATGGCGCGCGCCTTGAAGGGCAAAGGCTCGGGGCGTATCCTTCTGATTACCGACCATCTGGAGAGCGACCATTTCGTCTCCTTGGTTTCCGAGATGGAAAGACTGGCCTCCGAGGAGGGCTTGAGCGTCTCCCTCTGCAGATGGCATCCCGGACAAGCGTTTCTGCAGAACATCCTGCAGTCCGGTTACGATGGGGTCTTGGTCGGTTCGACCACCATGGATGACGCGTCGATCCAGAACCTGATTGACAGCGGCATGGCGGTCGTCGTTCTCGAAATCAAGAAACGTGCCGGACTTTCCGGCAGATATGGCATCATCAACTCCGGCCTGTACCAGGGCGCCCTCGATGCGATGAGAGCGTTGCGGGGACGGGGAAGAAAGAAGATCGTCTACGTCTCCTCGCTGGGGGAACTGGAGTCCGGAGACTTCCGCTACCGGGCCTACCTGGAGAGGGTTGCCAACCCAAGGCTCATCTTTGGGGCCGTGGACGACCGGGACTTGGGAAAGAAGGTGGAGTGCCTGTGGAACGAGGAGCCCTTCGACGGCCTTTTCTGTCGGACTGACTATGTCGCCTGCGTGGCCATGCACGCCCTGCTCTCCCTGGGAGTGCGGATTCCCGACCAGGTCTCCGTCTGCGGCTTCGACGATGCCTGGTGCGGCCGGTGCATGCTCCCCACCCTGACCACCGTGCGCATCCGCAGGGATTTGATGGCCCAAAGCGCGATGGAGCTGTTCTCTCTGCTTGCGAGAAAAGAGGAGGGGGCAATCGAACCCATTCATAGAGAGTTACAGACACAATTCATCACTCGCGAAAGCCTGTGATCAAGAAACATCATGAATCAATCAAAAGGAGGTTTGTTCATGAAAAAGGGATTGTTGGGAGTAATGGTTTCGCTGTTGGCCGCGTCCATGGTGTTTGCGGGCGGCTCGGCAGAGAAGGAATCGTCGAAGTCGTCCGGACCAGTGACCATCAAGGTCGCCAACTACGCCTTGTTGGAGAAGGGTTACGAAGACTTCTGGAATGGAATCAAGACGGGTTTTGAGGCGAAATATCCGGACGTGAAGATCGAATGGGTGACCGCGCCGTACGGTGAGATTGTCAACCAAGTGGTCAACATGGCTGGTGGAGGCGACAAGGTCGATGTGATTTTCAGCGAGATGGGATGGGTTCCTGGTTTGGAGGATGCAGGGCTTGCGGCTCCGGTTACCGACATGCTTCCCAAGGAATTCCTTGACGATTTCTACCCAGAGGTGTTGGATTCCTTCAATATCGACGGCAAGCCGTACGGCATCCCTCTCTATATCTCGCCGTATGTGCTCTATTACAATAAGGATCTGTTCAAGGAAGCGGGCCTGGATCCGGATAAGCCACCCAAAACCTATGATGAAATGTTGCAGATGGCGGAGCGATTATCCTTGCTGAAGGATAAAAATGGCAATAAGGTTTTTGCCTTTGGCCAGACTACCGCATCGGTTCCTGTTTCCGGTGCTTCCCTTACCGCAATGGTCTACAACTTTGGAGGCGAGGTGCTGACCGCGGATGGAAAGCTTGACTGTGACAACCAGGGATTCCGTGATGCGATTGCCATGCTGAAGACGTTGAACGACAAAGGGTACAATCCGCAGAACGCCAAGCTCAAAGACCTGCGCAACCTGTTCGCACTTGGCCAGCTGGCCATGTACTATGACCAGAGCTGGGGCTTCAATGGAGTCAAGTCGATCAATCCTGACGCCGTGAACTTCACCGCCAGCGCCGCTCCTCTTGCCGGTGGCGAAGGGACGGGTCAGAGTTTGTTGCAGAGCCATTGCTTCGTGCTGGTCGATAACGGCAAGAAGGATGCGGTGGGCAAGTTCGTGGAGTATGTCATCAGCGCCGACCAGCTGAATGGGTACTTGGAGAACCTGACTCCCGCTTATCCCGCGAAGAAGTCGATGGCGGACATGGAAGGCGTCGTGAACAACGGTGTCTTGAAAGGTGCCGCGGCTTCGGCGAGCAATGTCAAGCGCGAGACCTTCATTCCAGCATTGAACGACCTGAATCTGGAGCTTTGCACGCTCGCCCAGGCGGTTACCGTCAGTGGCAAGCCTGTCGATGAGGCCATCTCTGCTTTCAAGAAGGCCGCTGGGACCAAGATCCAGTAACATCAATCTAGGCCACGGGACCGCTGTGCCCCGTGGCTCCTTTCCCAAAAGGATTTCCTATGAAACGAAGCGTATCAGGAAAACAGGGTGATGCATTGTACTCGTTCATTCTGACTATTCCGGCCCTAGTGCTGGCCGTCATATTCATTCTCGTGCCGATCGCGGACTCAATCGTCAAGAGTTTCCTGCAGTACGGAGTGAAGAACATCATCAGTGGAAAGCCCGGTGTCTGGAACAATGGAGCCAACTACGCCAGACTGGTTTCCAGTGACATGTTGCCGAACGCAGTGCGCAACACCTTGTGGTTTGTCGCATTCGTGATTTTTTTCCAGTTCCTTGTTGGCATGGCTTTGGCTTTGGTGCTGAACGCGAAGGTGATGCGGGGCGCTCGCCTGTTCCGTAGTCTGATGATGATGCCGTGGGTTGTTCCCACCGTAATCAGCGCCCTGATCTGGATGTGGCTGTTTCAGCCCCAATATGGTCTGGTCAAATATCTCGTCGCTTTGCTGTCTGGTGGTACGATTACCGGTCTCGCAGTGCTGAACAACCCGCAGACGGCCCTTGGAGGTGTCGCTGTCGCGGCGTTGTGGAAGCAGATTCCGTTGATGACATTGCTCTTGTTGGCAGGCTTGCAGAATGTGCCCGCTGAGATTCTCGAGGCTGCGATCATCGATGGGGCAGGGCCCATCCGGAGATTCTTCCATGTGACCATGCCTTACATGTCCAGCGTGATCAAAGTCGCCATCAGCATGTCGATTATTGAGAACTACAAGCAGTTTCCGCTGTTTTGGACCATGACTGGCGGGGGTCCTGACGGAGCAACCACGACGCTTGCCATCCTCAGCTATCGGGAGGCGTTCGTCAGCATGAACCTTGGTTCTGGAGCCGCCGTGACCACTTTGTGGATGGTCCTGATGATTGTCACAATCTCGCTGTATGACAAGGCATTCCGCACGCCTGATTTGACCTGAGGAGGTACGAAATGAAAAAACGCGATGTCGTATCTCTGCTGCTTGCCTGGGCTATCCTCCTGATGATACTGGTCTTCCTGCTTTTTCCCATCTATTGGATGGTGGTCACCGGGCTGAAGAACAATATGGAAGCCTATGAGTATCCTCCGACCTTCTTCCCGCGCCTGCTCAGCCTTGATTCGTTCCGTTCGCTGTTCCTTGAGAACAATCAGTTCTTTGTCTATTACGGCAACAACTTTCTCGTCAGTGCTTGGACTGCAGCCATCTGCTGCGTGCTCGCCGTGTTCACCGGATATGCTTTGGCCAGGTTCCACAACCGATGGACTGGATTGATGACGGCGCTTTTGCTCTCGACACAGATGTTCCCCATCGTCAGCAGGATGATCAGCCTCTACAGCCTGATGCGGAAGATGGGAATCATCAACACCCGTTTTGGCCTGATCCTGGCGGTGAGCGCGGCGCAGATTCCTTTCTGCGCGGTGCTGATGGGCTCGTTCTACGCGAACGTGCCAAAGTCGATCGAGGAGGCCGCCTTTGTTGATGGGGCCGACAGGAATACCATCCTGCTACGGATAGTCACCCCTCTCGTCAAGCCTGGAATGCTGGCCGTCGGCATCTATGCATTCCTGATGGCATGGGACGACTATCTGCACGCGGCGACCCTGATCCAAAATGACAAGTTGCGCACGCTCTCCATCGGCATCGCCCTGCGCTACTTGGGAGAGCTTTCCTATGACTGGTCTTTGATCAATGCCATCAGCGTGGTGGGCACCCTGCCCATGGTCCTTCTGTTCTTCTTCTTTCAGAAGTATATGGTCAAAGGTCTGGTCGCAGGAGCAGTCAAAGGTTGACGTGGCTTTTCCGACCTGGGTGTAATCAAAGGTCCATGGTGGGGTGGTGGAAACGAGACAGGTAGCCGGATTGGGAACAACCCATCTTTCATTGTGATGTTGGTGTGCGGGAAGCTGTGTAATATCCATAATTTGACACAGGGAAATATTCCCCGTACACTTTTTCTATTGGAAAGAGAGTTTTCTTTCTGGGAGGTTGAACAATGAAGAAAAGAATGGCACTTGTGATGGCTGCCTTGATGGCTGCGGGCATGGCGTTCGCCCAAGGTTCCAAAGAGGGTGGTGCCGCCGCTCCCGCGAAGAGCGCCGGGCCGGTCACGCTGGAATGGTGGACGTGGGATCCGACCATGAAGGACCAGAACGCCCAGGTCATCGCGCAGTATGAGAAGGACCACCCCAATGTCAAGATCAACAACACGATCATCGACACCAAGGAATATTGGACCAAGATCCGCATTCAGGCCCAGCAGAGGAAGCTGCCTGATGTGTTCACGATGAGTTCGGGCTATCTCGAGGAGTGGGCCCAGAACGGGTTGATGTACAACCTTGACTCGCTGATTGAGCGCGACAAGACGGATAAGGTGTTCTACAAATCCATGATGGATTCCACCAAGGCGATTGCCAAGGCCGACCATGTCTACGCCCTTCCCTTCGCCCTGGTGACCACCGTCCTGTACTACAACAAGGATGCCTTTGATGCCGCCGGTTTGGCGTATCCGAACGAGGACTGGGACTGGAATGACTTCCGGGATGCGGCGAAAAAGCTGACCGTTGACAAGAACGGCGATGGCGTCATCGACCAGTGGGGCTTCTGGGTCTATGGCAGATATGCCCAGATCGAGAGCTGGGTCTACGCGAACGGTGGCAACCTGCTGACTGCGGAAAAGGACCAGTTCGCTCCGGACCAGGCGGCTCGCGATGCGTTGAACTTCCTCTACAGCCTGGTCGCCACTGACAAGAGCGCGCCCCCGCAGAAAGAGATGAGCGCGTTCCGCAACGAGGATATCTTCACCCAGGGCAAGGCGGCCATGTGGGTTGATGGTTCCTGGTATGTCGACAACATGCGCAAGAAACTCGGTAACGATGGCTTCAAGTGGGGCATGACCCGCGTCCCGTTCGGCCCGAGCGGCAAGGCGGCCCGTGTCACCTACGGATGGCCGGATTCCTATTGCATGGCTCCCAATACCCAGCACGTGGAAGAGGCTTGGGACTTCATGAAGTACGTGGCCGGCGAGGGCATCGACATCTCCCAGTACATGGCTGGCAAGATTCCCTCGAATATCGCGCTTTCCAAGCAGATTGTCGATCCTTCCCAGCAGCCGGGCACCGATATGGAATTGCTTTCCACCGAGGCGGGAGAGCCGCTGAAGACCTCCTATACCAAGGGCTGGAACGAGTGGAGAGGCTACCGCTCCAACGAGGCGATGGGGTTGAACGGCTATATCGACAGCGCCATGAATGGCGAGAGGACCATGGACGAGGCTATCAAAGCCGCGACCGGTGATATCAACGCCGTCCTGAAGCGCTACTACAAGTAACCAGGGCTCTGTGGGTGGTGGCATGGGGGTTCCGTGCCGCCACCGTCTCTTTTCCTTTCGCACGGCGTCTGCCGTAGGGGTGTTCCGCGTGGCTTCCAAATCGCTTGCCTGGCACAAACCATGGACTCCATGGTTGTTCCTGTTGCCAACACTGGTCGGACTGTTCGTCTTCCGCCTGTATCCAATCATTACCGCGTGCGTCTTGAGTTTTACTGACTGGGATTTGCTAGGGGACCCTCATTTCGTCGGGCTTGGGAATTATTTTGAGGCGTTCCATGATCCCGACACCTGGCTGGTGATCGGCAACACCTTCAAGTTTTCTTTCTTTTACGTCATCGGCGGCATGCTGTTCGGCTTGATTCTTGCCTGCCTGATTGATGTGAAGCTGAAAGGAATCAACTTTTTCCGCGCCGCCATCTACATGCCGGTGGTCACCAGCAGTGTCGCGGTCGGTATCGTCTGGCTCTGGTTGCTGGGTCCGAACTACGGGCTTCTGGCGATCATCTGCCGTCATTTGGGAATCAGGAACATGCCCAACTGGCTGGGGGACCGGCATATCGTCCTCTTTACCGTCGCCTTCGTGCAGGTCTGGAAGATGTCGGGCTATTACATGATTCTGTTTCTCGCGGGATTGCAAAACATCTCCCATGAATTGCTTGAGGCCGCCACCATCGACGGAGCGACCCGTCCTCAACGGTTTTTCCATGTCACGCTACCGCTTTTGGCTCCGACCACGTTCTTCGTCCTGACCGTCGCCATCATCGACTCGTTCAAGAACTTCGAGCTGATCCTCGCCATGACGAAAGGCGGGCCGATGAACGCGTCGAACACGTTGGTCTACGATGTCTACCTGAATGGATTCCTCTACTACCGTGTCGGTTTCGCGGAGGCCATCGCGTTCATTCTGCTCGTCATCGTCGCTTTCTTCACGGTCACCAACTTCTTCATCAAGAAGAAATGGGCACGTCCTTGGGATTGAGGGGGAGAAGCCATGTCGCAAAAACTGAATCATTTCCCGTGGGTCCGGTTCCTGCTGATTGTCCTGTTCACAATCATCGCCATTTTCCCCTTCGTCTGGATGCTTTCCAATTCGTTCATGAGCGAGAAGAGCATCTTCAGCGATCCTCCGAAGTTCATCCCCGACCTGCTCTTCCGGAGGGGAATGTTCGACAACTACCGGCAGGTCATCGGAATCTATAATTTCGGGCACTACATCCTCAACAGCGTCCTTGTGGTGGTCTTCGCGGCCGTCGGCCAGCTTCTTGTTTGCTCGATCAGCGGTTTCGCCTTCGCGAAGATGCGCTTCCTCGGCCGCAACCTGCTGTTCAGCCTGCTGGTGCTGACCTTCATGGTTCCCGTCCAGGTCGTCATCATCCCCGAGTACTATTTGATGATGCGGCTGAACTGGCTTGACACCTATCTGCCGCTGATCGTTCCCTCGTTCCTGGCCGGAGCCTTCGGGACATTCATGCTGAAGGAGTTCTACGAGCAGGTGCCGGAAGCGCTCTTTGACGCCGGCATCATCGACGGGGTCAGCTCGCTACAGATGTACGCCACCATCTATGTGCCACAGTCGGTCGCGCCGATCGCGACCTTGTTCATCATCGCCTTCATGAACAACTGGAACGACCTGCTCAGGCCGATGCTGTATATCTCGAAGACCGAGCTGTACACCGTGACCCTCGGGCTGACCATGTTCCAAGGGCAGTACACCAGCCAATGGAACCTGCTGCTGGCAGCCAGCGTGCTCGCGGTGCTTCCCCTGATTGTGGTCTTCATCTTCTGTCAGCGCTACATCATCGAGAACTCGATGAGCTCGGGCATCAAGGGCTGAAGAAACACTTTCCCGATTCCGATTTGTCAGGGTACACTCTCTTGAGGGGCTTTTCCTGCTTCTAGGGGGTGTGCCATGGAAAGTACGATTGAGACGATTCGGAATCCTGACGGGGATATCCAGCGGTTCCAGATTGTGACGGGATTCTCTTGGAAGGATATCAAGTTGGCCCACGCGCCATTCTCTGGCGCCTATGTGAAACAGCTGGCCCAGCTCTATCGTGTCGCCATTATTCCCAAGGCACCCGAGGAGTGTGGCCATCTGCTGTTCTTCCATGTCCCGGAAGGGATGGATGCGTCCGCCATGCCGGCGACCATCGGCGGTATCACCTACTACGACCCGAACGCGAACCTGGCCGCATGGATCGAGAGTGGGGATCCGGAAAGCCTGCGCTTCCTCTCCAAGGTGGAAAAGCGGGGTTATGTCGACACCGCCGACGGGAAGGGCAGCGGTGTTCGTCCCATGCCGGTTTCCGGCCGTTTCGGCTTTGTCAGCGATTTGAAGGACCACCAGCTGGCCTGCAACGCGCATTTCTTCCTGATGGACACCTATGACGCCCAGAGTCCTTACGACCTGTTTGGAACGCCTTATGGCATGACGGTGGAGGGAGGACGGATGGTTCTGCCCCCGTTGCACCATCGTCCGGCCCTTGCCGTGGACAAGGATGGCGTCCACATCATCCATCCTGAGCTGAGGGATGTCGCCATGGTCATCGATGGCGTCACCTATCGTCATGGGGTGAACTGTACCTTCTACGAAAGACCGGACACGGAACAGACTCCGGCAGCCAAGGGAACCGCCCTTATGGTCGCCGACGGAAGGGTGGTCGCTTCCAAGCAGGGAGGAAGGGTCAGGGTGCCGATGGGTGGCTTCGTCATCCAGGTTCCCGGCCATGTCTCGCTGACGAATCCTGCAGTTTCCTTCCGGACGAGGAACTCCTACCAGTTTGCGTTGCAGGTCGGGCCCGCGATGATGGTGGAGGGGCGGATGGCCACCGGTTTCGATGGTTGTCCTTTCTGCCACTACGGGAAGACGCCGTCCTTCCCACCGACGGTCCACCCGCTCTCCTGGGAGGGGGGCAGGGCAGGCCGCATGGTGCTTGGTGGCGACCAAGCGGGCAATCCCGTCCTTGTCTGGGCCGAAGCCGCCGGGGCCTTAGGTTATGAAAAGGGGAAGGAAAGTTGCGGTTGCTCCCTGAGCGAAATGGCCTCGTTCTGCCAGAAGCTTGGGCTCGTCAACGCAATTAACTTGGATGGTGGAGGTTCCTCGCAAATCTGTTACCAAGGCTCCCGTCTGCTCCATCTGAAGGACCGGACGGCGGAAAACAAGGAGGCCGAGCGTCCGGTGCCCGGTATCCTGGCCATCGATTGACTCTGTTTGGAAAACAGGCAGCCATCTCCTGATGAGAACGTAGTCTGATATCCTAGGCCTGTGGTTGGACGGCGTGAAGTACCTGAAGAAGAAATGATTCTGGTTTTGTCCGGGAAAGGGGTGCCGAAAGGTGCCCCTTCCCTTTGTCCAATGGGAAACCATTCGCATTTCTCGTTTGTTTTAGTGTATACTGGTCCATAAAATGGCTAAAACTGCTTACGACGAATCGAAAATCCAGACACTGAGCCCGCTTGAGCACATCAGGCTCCGCCCCGGCATGTATATCGGCAGGCTCGGCAACGGCACGCACGAGGATGACGGCATCTACATCCTCCTGAAGGAAATCATTGACAACTCGATTGACGAGTTCATCATGCACTTCGGGAGCAAAATCATCATCACCCGGAAAGAGAGCACGGTCAGCGTCCGCGATTATGGGCGTGGCATTCCGCTTGGCAAGGTGATTGACTGCGTCTCGATGATCAACACGGGCGCCAAGTACAATGATGACGTCTTCCAGTTCTCGGTAGGCTTGAACGGTGTCGGCACCAAGGCGGTCAACGCGCTCTCCTCGCTGTTCACGGTCACCAGCTTCCGCGACGGGGAATACGTCTCCGCCACCTTCAGCAAGGGCGTCCTCAAGGCGCAGGACAAGGGCAAGACGGAGGAACCCAACGGAACGTACGTTTCCTTCACTCCCGATCCTGAGCTGTTCGGGAAATATGCGTACAACGATGATTTCATCGTCAGCCGCATCCAGAACTACTCCTATCTGAACAGCGGACTCACCTTGGAATACAACGGCAGGTCCTACAAGTCGAAGAACGGTCTGCTGGACCTGTTGCAGGACAAGGTGGAGGATTCGAAACTCTATGAGATCGTCTACTACCGGACCAGCAAGGTGGAGTTCGCCTTCACCCATGTGCCCGGCGATTTCGGGGAGACCTATTACTCCTACGTCAATGGACAGCATACCAGTGACGGCGGTACCCATCAGGCGGCCTTCAAGGAGGGCATCGTCAAGGGCATCAACGAGTACTTCAAGACCTCATGGGAGGCCCAGGATGTCCGTAACGGCATGATCGGCGCCATCGCAGTCAAGGTGAAGGACCCGGTCTTCGAGAGCCAGACGAAGAACAAGCTTTCCAACACCGACATCCGCAACGACGTGGTCAACACCGTCAGGGACGGAATCGTCGATTTCCTGCTCAAGCACACCGACGACGCGGAAAAGCTCCGCGGCAAGATCGAGAACAACGCCAAGCTGCGCAAGGAACTTGCCGAGGTGCGCAAGAACGCCAAGGAGGCTACCCGCAGGGTGGCGCTCAACATTCCCAAACTGCGTGACTGCAAGTACCATCTCGGCGAGTCGAAGAGCCACGTGGATGAGTGCGAGGGTTCGATGCTCTTCCTGACCGAGGGCGATTCCGCCAGCGGCACGATCACCAAGACCCGTGACGTGAAGACCCAGGCGGTCTTCTCGCTCCGCGGCAAGGTGAAGAACGTCGAGGGGGAGAAGCGCACCATCATTTACAAGACCGAAGAGCTCTTCAACATCATGAAGGCGCTGGGTGTCGAGGATGGAATCGAGGGTCTGCGCTACGGCAAGGTGGTGATCGCCACCGACGCCGATGATGACGGGTATCACATCCGCATCCTGCTGATGACCTATTTCCTCACGTTCTTCGAGGAACTGGTGACCAGCGGCAGGCTTTACATCCTGGAGACGCCGCTCTTCCGGGTCCGCAACAAGAGGGAGATCCGCTATTGCTACAGCGAGGCGGAGCGCGACGAGGCGCTCAAGCAGATCCGGGACCCTGAGGTGACCCGGTTCAAGGGACTGGGAGAGATCGATCCCTCCGAGTTCGGGGACTTCATCGGCAAGGACATCAAGTTGATTCCGGTCACCGTCAACGGCATCAAGGACCTTTCAAAGACGATGCAGTTCTACATGGGGGACAACACGCCCGAACGGCGCGACTTCATCATGCAGTACCTGTTGCCGGAGGAGAACTGACATGGCGCAAGCACCGCAACTTTACAAGGATTATTTCCTGCAGTACGCCTCCTACGTCATTCGTGAGCGGGCGATTCCCGATTTGGTTGACGGCCTGAAGCCGGTGCACCGCCGCATCATCCATACGCTGATGACGATGGATGACGGCAAGTTCCACAAGGTGGCCAATGTCGTCGGCGAGGCGATGAAATACCATCCCCACGGCGATGCCTCGATCTACGGCGCCTTGGTGACGCTGGCCAACTACGACCTGTTCATCGAGCGTCAGGGAAACTACGGCAACATCCTTACCGGCGAGCCTGCCGCGGCTCCCCGATACATCGAGTGCCGTCTGCTTCCTCTGGCCAAGGAAGTGCTCTACAACCCGGAAATCACCACGTACGTCCCCAGTTATGACGGGCGCAGCAAGGAACCGGTCGTTTTTCCCGCCAAGATTCCCGTCGTGTTGATCCAAGGCACCGAGGGCATCGCAGTCGGCATGAGCACGACAATCCTGCCCCATAACCCGATGGAGGTGATGGAGGCGGTCAAGGCCGCCGTCGACGGCAAGCCGTTCTCTCTCTATCCCGATTGCCCGACCGGAGGCATCATGGATGTCTCCGACTATCAGGACGGCAAGGGAAAGGTGGTCATCCGCGCCAAGCTCAACACCTCGGACCCGAAACGGGTCGTCATCGAGGAACTGCCGTATTCGGTCACCAGCGAGATGATGATCGACTCGATTTCCAAGGCGTCGAAGAGCGGGAAACTGAAAATATCGTCGGTGACGGATTATACCACCGACAAGGCCAATATCGAGATCGACCTGCCGCGCGGGGTCTCCGTAACCAGTGATTTCATCAACGCGTTGTACGCCTACACCGCCTGTGAGACGAAGATCAGCGTCAATCCGCTGGTCATCAAGGACGACCTGCCGGTGCAGATGACCATCACCGAAATCGTCAATTTCCACGCGGCGCATCTGATGGAAGTGCTGAAGGAAGAGCAGGAACTACGCAAGAAGCATCTGTTCGATGACCTGCACGCCCGCACGCTGGACCGCATCTTCATCGAGGAACGGATCTACAAGCGTATCGAGTCCAAGAAGACGGCGGAAGAGGTGGAGAAGGCGGTCATCACCGGCTTCAAGCCTTTCGCCGACCAGTTGCTCAGACCGATCAACCACGACGATGTCGAACGGCTCCTGAAGATTCCCATCCGGAGGATCTCGCTTTTCGACATCAACCAGAACCGGAAGCAGATCGAGACGATCAACCAGCAGATCCAGGACGCCGATTACAAGCTCGGCCATCTGAAGGAGTACACGCTGGGCTATATCGATGACTTGAAGAAGATGATCCGCGAGCAGAAGGAGAAGCGTGGCGGGGTCAAGCGCCGCACTACCATCAAGAGCTTCGAGATGGTGGACGTGAAGCAGGTGGCCCAGCGGGACAAGAACTTGAACTACGACGCCAACAACGGCTATCTCGGCTACGACGTGAAGGACGGGCAGACCGTGCTGAAGGTCAGCGAGTTCGACCGCATCCTCATCATCCGCAAGGATGGCACCTACACGGTCGAGGACGTGCCGGACAAGGAATTCGTAGGGAAGGGGATGCTCTACTGCGTTTTCGCCGACAAGGAAGAGCTGTCCAAGACCACCTTCACGCTGCTCTATCAGGAGAAGAGCTACAAGTACCTCTTCCTCAAGCGGTTCCAGATCACCAGCTGGCAGCTGAACAAGCCGTACCAGATTCTTCCTGAGGGGAACTTCAAGCTGCTCAAGCTCTCCACGGTGGACAACGCCGAGGTCAAGGTGGAGTACAAGCCGAAACCGGGTCTGCGCATCAAGGAGGAGAAGTTCTACTTCAGCGACTACCCGGTGCGTGGCGTCAAGGCCCGCGGCTATCGCCTGACAGTCAAGGAAATCGCCAGCCTGCACCTGCGTGCGGTCAAGGAAGTGGTCTCCGGCGGAGCACCCACGCTGTTCGATGATGAGGATGGAGGCGCTGACGACCATGCCGAGTGAGCTCAAGGATCGTATTCTGTTCGAGGACAACCATCTGATTGTCATCAACAAGCTCCCCGGCGAGCTTGTCCAAGGCGACGAGAGCGGCGACGAGACGCTGGCAGACAAGGTCAAGACCTACCTGAAGGAGACCTACCACAAGGAGGGGAACGTCTATCTGGGCATTCCCCACCGGCTGGACAGGCCGACCAGCGGCATCGTCATCTACACCAAGACCGAGAAGGCGCTGGTCCGGTTGAACGAGTCCTTCAAGAGCAAGGACGTGAAGAAGGTCTATTGGGCTATCGTCGACAAGCTTCCCGAGAAAAGCGAAGGAACCCTGGTCCATTATATCTTCCGCAACTCCAAGACCAACAAGAGCGTCGCGTTTCCCGTGGAGAATCAAGGTTCCAAGTTGGCCAAGCTGGACTACAAGGTAATCGCTCAAGGCGAGCGCTATTTCCTGCTGGAAATCCACCTGCATACCGGACGCCATCACCAGATCCGCGCCCAGCTCGCGGCTATCGGCATCCATATCAAGGGGGATTTGAAATATGGAGCGGCCAGAAGCAACCCCGACGGCGGCATTTGCCTGCACGCCCGCTCCGTCACCTTCACCCATCCGGTAAGGAAACAGCCGCTGATGATTGTGGCCGAGCCTCCGGAGGACAACCTTTGGAACGCGCTGAAAGCCCAAGCGGAGAAGGAATCTTCTCCCCAAGGGAAATGATCGCCTGCCCGCTCCTGCCGTCGACCTTGATGGTCAGGTCGCGTTCGAAATGCCAGCGAGTGAAATGTGCCGTCTTCGCGACGGCATATCTTTTTCCCAGCCGTTCGGGATGCCAGTTCTCCAGACTGGCAGTCAGCGCGTAGCAGCCCAGGCTGGTCAGATTCTGGAAGAAATGGGAACCTTGGCTCGGGTCGACATGCAGGGCTGGCAGACGGAGTTCCACCAGCACCTGGCAGGTGGAAATTTGGCTCCAGGTGACTGGGATCCCTTGGCTTGGATCGCTGGAGCCGATCCTTCCAGCCGTAACCAGCACATAGGGAGCGCCATCTAGGCCTTGGTTCAAGGCTTCCAGTTCCAGCGCCATGTCCATCATTTTTTCCCGTTCGAAGGCTTCCATGTCCAGGGCCACCAGATCCCTGATTCCCGGGACCCGCCCATTGCCGATCACCAGGTCGGCGTAGAGCAGGGAACCGTTTTGCTCTTCGGGGGAGATATGGACCTCTTCTTCCTCGCCCGCCATGGCGATTGGACGGATCTGCAGCAGGGTGAAGGTGGCGGAGGGGATGTCGACGGCGAACTCGATCTCCACAGGGGTGTGCATCGCCCCCTCCCCGAGGGCGAGCAGGTCGGTGACGATGGCGGCGACCGGGAAGCTTTCATAGCGGAGCATGCCGTGGAAGGTGACCAGCCGGATGCCGCTGTCGGTGGCGCATTCGCTCTCTTGCCCGTCCGCCAATATGGTGGCGGCACTGGATAGCGAGGCTCCCTCGGCCTCCTGGATGCTTTTGAGGACGACGTGCTCGTCCCCCTCTCCGAGTGGGTCGAAGGGATGGTCCTCCAAGGCAAAGAAACGCTCCTGCCGTTTCTGCGGCATCTCTTTCTTGGGGTGCTTGGGGCAGAAGCGCAGGGATGGCAAGCCATCCACCACCGTCTTGCCCAGTCCGAAGGCGAGCTGTGCCACGCCGTCTTTCGGCGTGGTGCCCGGCATGGGCCAGAAGTCCAGCGAACGGGCGACACCTCCTGCCGTAGGGTAATACAGATTGCCCCACCAGGAGCCGGCCACGGGCTGGATGACGACCGCCATCTCCTCTTCTTCCTGCATGTGCTCGGTCGCTTTCAGGTAGCTCCTCGCCTTCTTGTGGAAGGTAGAGGCCCAGACACACCGTATGGCATCCTCCAGTTCCGCCAGACGGCCCGTTTCATCCCCCCTGCTGGAGAGCATGCAGGTATCGTACACTCCCGCGAAAGGCTGGAAGTGGGAATCTTCCAGCAACGAGGAGGAGCGGACTGCGAGCGGCATTTTCCAGACGGCGAGCAACGCCCGCAAATCTGCCTCGAGATCCTTCCCGACGCTCTGGCTGAGGAACAGGCGGTCGATATCCCGGTCGTCCCGCATGCCTGTAAGCTGGCTCGCCAGGTCATGGGTGTCGATGAAGTCTCGGAACAGGTCGGTGCAAAGTACCACTGTGGGAGGGATGGACAGGTGCTGGTCCTTCCACTTCTCCATCAGTCCGCTGGAGCGCAGCTCTTGGTCGATGAAGGCCAAGGCACGCCCTTTGCCGCCGAGGGAACCGGTGCCGATGCGGCTGAAGTAGATTGTCTCGTCGAAAGAGCCGCGGTCGAACTGAGTCAACGTGCGGCGGCTCCTGCTTTCCCGGTAGCCACGAATCGTCTCGGTAATTTGTCTTCTGGTCTCCTCGGGATTCTTGGAGAGCTTGATCGCGTGGACTCGCCTGGCAAGGCTGAACAGCCCTTGGGCGCGTAACCAACGGGAGAAGTCGTTGCGTGCGCTGTGGAAGGCGAAGCTGGCGGCGTCGATTCCCGGCAACACTTCCTGCAGTTCTTTCATCGAGGCCGCCCGGGCGATTTCTTTTCCGGTGCGCGGGTCGCGAAAGACGAAGGGTCCGAAGCCGTACTCGCGGTTCATATAGTCGTACAAGTCGGAAAGCAGGGTAGGGGATTGCTTCCACAGGAATGTGAAACCTTCGTTCCAGGCCCGCTTCTGGTGGGCCAGGTCGGTGCTCTGCAACGCTATGGGAATCTCCGGATTTTCGTGGTGGAACGCCTCCGCCAGCCGGAAACCCGCGTCGCTGTCGTGTATTCCATTCCTGTCGAAGGAAATGTCGCTGATCAGGCCGAGGATGTGGTCCCGGTAGCGGGTGAGCAAATCCCACGCTTCCTCATAATTGCCCGCCAGCAGGATCTTGGGACGGCCGCGCATGCGCAGATGCTTGCCCCAGTCGTTCAGCGCCTCCAGGATGGTGGAGTTGTTGTTGTCGATCAGGCAGGTGTACATCAACGGCAGGTAGGTGCTGTAGAAACGGACCGAGTCCTCGACGAGGATGATCGCTTGTATGTCGGCTACCTGGGTGTCGTGTTCCAGGTTCATACGGTCTTCGACCAGCTTGACCATTGCCAGGAAGATGCGGGGGTTGCCTTGCCAATAGAAAAGGTAGTCGGCCTCCTTGAGGTGGTGCATCTCCGGGTTCCGCCTATGGCTTGCAGAGGGGGAGAGGACGATGACCGGGAGCCCGGGCTGGATGCCCTTGATTTCGTGGCAGAGGCTTTGCAGGTTCTCGTCCAGGTCGACCATGGTGATCACCAGCCCGAAGCCTCCGGAGCGCACCAGCGCCAGCGCTTCTCCGGCACTGGAGGCGAAGCTCAAGGTCGGGGGGGTGGAGAGCCCCAGCTGGGTATATTCCTCATACAGGACCTCTTCGATACGTCCATCCTCCTCTATGAGGAACCGGTCATAGTCGCTGGTGACGAGCAGCACGTGGTAGATATGCTTCTGCATCAACTGGTCAAAAGGTTTCCATGTAGGGTCCTGAACCATCATGGGAAAATTGTAGCACCGGAACCGACCGGCGTGGTTTGGAATTATATAATTTTGTCTAAAAAGATGAAATCTGTCAAAATAATCGTACAAAACTGTTGGAAAATGTAAAAAACAACGAGAATAATGCTGAATACAACATTTTCTGTTGACCATTGGAAAATGCGGGTTTAGGCTGGAACCATAAAGGAGTCAAGTCATGTATCAGTTGGAACCTTTCATGGCTGAGCTGGAGAAACGGAACCCCGCGCAGCCCGAGTTTATCCAAGCTGTCCGCGAAGTGGTCGAGAGTGTCATCGACTTCGTCAACGCGAACCCCGCATACGAAGCAAACAACATCCTGGAGCGGATTACCGAGCCAGACCGCGTCATCACCTTCCGTGTGGACTGGGAGGATGACGAGGGCCATATCCACACCAACCGCGGCTACCGCGTCCAGTTCAACAACGCGATCGGACCTTATAAGGGCGGCCTGCGTTTCCATCGTTCCGTCACCCTCGGGACGTTGAAGTTCCTCGGCTTCGAGCAGACCTTCAAGAACAGCCTGACCACATTGCCGATGGGCGGTGGAAAGGGCGGTAGCGATTTTGACCCCCGTGGCCGCAGCAACGCCGAGATCATGCGCTTCTGCCGCTCCTTCATGACCGAACTGCAGAAATATATCGGACCGGACCAGGATGTTCCTGCCGGCGATATCGGTGTCGCCGGGCGCGAGATCGGATTCCTTTATGGCCAGTACAAGCGTCTTCGCAACGAGAACGCCGCAGTCCTGACGGGCAAAGGCTTGTCCATCGGCGGAAGCCTGGTGCGTCCCGAGGCGACCGGCTACGGCACCATGTACTTCGCCAACGAGATCCTGAAGGAGCACGGGGACAGCTTCAAAGGCAAGAGGATCTCCGTCAGCGGTTTCGGCAACGTCGCCTGGGGCGCCTGCGTCAAGGCGACCGAGCTGGGGGCGAAGGTGGTGACCATCAGCGGACCTGACGGCTACATCGTCGACGAGGAGGGTGTCGGCACTCCGGAGAAATGGGAGTTCATGAAGCAGCTTCGCTCCTCCAACAACGACGTCGTCGCCCCGTACGCCGAGAAGTTCCACTGCAAGTTCGTCCCCGGCAAGAAGCCTTGGGAACTGCCGGTCGACATGGCCTTCACCTGCGCCATCCAGAACGAGTTGGGTCTCGAGGACGCCAAGACGTTGGTCAAGAACGGCGTGAAATACGTCGTGGAGACCAGCAACATGGGTTGCCAGGCTGACGCAGTCAAGTATTTCATCGAGCACCGCATCCCGTTCGCCCCGGGCAAGGCCGCCAACGCTGGCGGAGTCGCCTGTTCCGGACTGGAGATGAGCCAGAACGCGGAGCATCTGCCTTGGACGGCCGAAGAGGTCGACCAGCGGCTGCACCACATCATGAAATCGATTCATGACCAGTGCGTGGCCAACGGCAAGGAGAAGGATGGCTACATCAACTATGTGAAGGGAGCCAATATCGCCGGCTTCAAGAAGGTGGCTGACGCCATGCTCCAACTCGGGTACTGAGGTGCCACGAGTGGTTGGCCGCGACGGGCCGGTCGGTTCCGTTTGCGGCCATCCCCTGTGTTTGTTTTGGATTTTCGCGCCCCTTTGCATGCATTTGAAATTTCTCTGGAGTACCATTCTTTCTTTCTCGGATTGCGGAAATGCAATCTGTTCCTCTCTCGGAACACAGCGGGGGGCGCGCTTTCTGCTTCTTGCCTGATAAGGGTTTCATCCCATCAGGGTCCATCGCATGTACGACACTAGGCATTCTTTGCCGAAAGCATTTTTCCGTTGAGACATCATGCGGAACAGCAGGTTCCCTGCGGAAGGGTTTTCTTGTGTTCACAAGCATTTAGATGCCCCGTGCAGAAAAATGCTATGAAAGTTGTATAACACTAAATATGGTGTACGTATACGGTTATACCCATGAATGTTGTGTTTTTTGACCTTGCAAATCACCTCCTCCCATGGTAGGCTTAATAGCTGTCTACGAATATGTTTTCTGGAGAATGATCCCATGGCAAAGAACGAGCTCACTCCGCTGGGGCGGAAAATTTTTCTCGATCGGTATGCGCTGAAAGATGTGCAAAAGAAGACGCTCGCGGTCGGCGATATCGTCGTCGCGGTCAGCAACCCGAAAACCAGTCAGCGTGAAATCGGCACGGTGACTGCGAAAAATGGGGAAGACATCACGGTCAAGCTGGATGACGGGACCGTCATCAACGTGAAGATGGACCAGGTCGACAAGCCGCTGGAGACCAAGCCGGAAGAGATGCAGGCTCGTGTCGCCCGTGGCATGGCCAGCCAGGAAAAGCCCGAAGTCCGCGCCAAATGGGAGAAGGAGTTCGCTTGGCTCCTTGACGACTGGAAGTTCGTCCCCGGCGGCCGCATTTTGACCGGCGCTGGCACCGACCAGAAGCTGACCTATTTCAACTGCTATGTCATCCCATCCCCGAAGGACTCCCGCCATGGAATCATGGAAAGTCTCGGACAGATGACGGAAATCATGAGCCGGGGTGGTGGCGTCGGCATGAACCTGAGCTCGCTCCGCCCCCGCCACAGCTATGTCAAGGGCGTCAACGGCCGTTCCTCCGGATCGGTCAGCTGGGGCGCTCTTTTTTCCTTTGTCACCGGCCTGATCGAGCAGGGAGGCAGCCGCCGTGGCGCGCTGATGCTGATTCTCGATGTCTGGCATCCGGATGTGCTGGACTTCATCAACAGCAAGCGGGAGATGGGCAGGATCACCAACGCGAATATCTCGGTAGGCATCACCGATGCCTTCATGGCGGCCGTCAAGGCCGACAAGGATTGGGACCTGGTCTTTCCGGATACCCAGGATCCCGCCTATGACACGAAGTGGGACGGAGACCTGAACGAGTGGAAGAAGAACGGAGGCAAGGTCGTCGTCTACAGGACCGTCAAGGCCCGCGACATCTGGAACAACATCATCGAGAGCGCATGGGCGAGCGCCGAGCCGGGGGTGTTCTTCATCGACCGCTACAACAAGATGAGCAATTCCTGGTACTACTGCACGATCCACAGCACCAACCCCTGTGGCGAGCAGGGGCTTCCCCCTTGGGGCGTCTGCAACCTCGGCTCCATCAATCTTTCCCGGTTCGTCGAGAACAAACAGGTCAAGTGGGACGAGCTTGCCCGTGTCGTGCACGACTCGGTCCGCTTCCTGGACAATGTCATAGACGACACTCCCTACTTCTTCGAGCAGAACCGCCAGCGCCAGCAGTCGGAGCGTCGCATCGGGCTGGGTACCATGGGCCTTGCGGACATGTTGATCCATCTGGAGCTTGGCTACGGCAGTGACGAGTCGCTGAAGTTCATCGACAAGCTGTACAAGTTCATCTGCGTCGAGGCCTATCGCGAGAGCGCGGAGCTGGCCCAGGAGAAAGGCAGGTTCCAGCACTTTGACGCCGACAAGCTGCTGGAGAGCGGCGTCATGAAGCAGATGCCGGAGGACATCCGCCAGCTGGTCAGGGAGAAGGGGCTGC
>CAJMOS010000034.1 GCA_905215015.1 uncultured bacterium
GTCAGATGATGGAAGTGAGCATCAAGCAGATTTATGGCTGGGTGGCTTATGCCTGGTCAAGGAGTTCAACCTGAATTCCCCGAGCCAGCTGGCCCAGGTGCTTTTCGCTGACCTGGCCATTCCTCCGGGGGCGAAGACCCGGACCGGCTTCTCGACTGCCAGCGACGTGTTGAACGAGAGGGCTGACGATTATCCGATTGTCCGGCAGATTCTCAACTGGCGCCAGATCAGCAAACTGAAGAACACCTATATCGACACCTTGCCGGGAATGATCAACCCCGTCACCGGTCGGGTGCATCCCCACTTTCTGCAGACCGGTACCGAGACCGGAAGGCTTGCCTGCAACAACCCCAACCTGCAGAACATTCCGGTGCGCAGCGAGGAGGGTCGCAAGATCCGTTCCAGTTTCGTCGCCAGAGAGGGCTGTCTGTTCCTCTCGGCCGACTACTCGCAGATCGAGCTGGTCGTGCTGGCCCACCTGGCCCAGGACAAGGAACTGATGGCGGCCTTTCTGGAAGGGGAAGACATCCACAAGGCGACTGCGGCAAAGGTCTTTAACGAGTTTCCCGATTTCGTCACCCCAGACCAGCGCAGGATCGCCAAGACGATCAACTTCGGTGTCGTCTACGGCATCAGCGCCCACAGCCTGGCGATGGACCTCCATATCACCCACAGCCAGGCGAAAAAGTTCATCGACGACTATTTTGCCACCTATAAAGGTGTCGCCGCCTACATCAAGCAGGTGCAGGACGACGCTGCCCGGACCGGCTATGTCTCGACCCTGCTCGGCCATCAGAGGGAAATCAAGGAGATTACCAGCGCCAACCGGACCGAGCAGGCCAAGGCCCAGCGCATCGCCGTCAACACGACGGTCCAAGGCTCGGCCGCCGATATTGTCAAGCTTGCCATGCTGCGGGTCTCCGAGAAGATGCGGCAGGAAGGCATGCGGAGCTCCTTGCTCCTGCAGATCCACGACGAGCTGATCTTCGAGGTGCCTGAAGAGGAGAAGGACGCGATGGTGAGGTTGGTCAGGGAGGCCATGGAGCATGCCTACCAGCTTTCCATCCCGCTACGCGTCAGCATCGAGTGCGCCCGTACCTGGGGGGAGATGCATTGATATGCTGGTTGTGGGATTGACCGGCCGCGCCTGCAGCGGCAAGAACGTGGTGGCCGACCTTTTCGTCAAGGAGACTGGCTGGCCGAGCATCGACTTCGACAAGCTTGGCTGGCCGGTTTTGGAGGAGAGCCACGAGGAACTCAAGGCGCTTTTCGGTCCTGGGTGCATTACCTCCGAAGGCACGGTGGACCACCATATGGTCCGGGAGGCGGTGTATCGGGATCCGGTATTGCGCAGGCGGCTGGAATCGATTACCCATCCGAAGATTGTCGCCATGTGCCACCTCTTGACCCGGCAGGCCCGGGAGCGGGGAGAGCAGGCGATCATCTGGAACGCTCCGCTTTTGCAACGCGTCCATTTGGACGAGGAGTGCGACGCGGTGGTTTTCGTCGATGCTTCGCCTGAGGTCCGTTTTTCCCGGGCCGAGAAACGTGACGGAATGAACCGGGCCCAGTTCGAGGCCCGTGAGCGCAACCAGAGCGATGTGGATCCCGGAACAGTGTCCCCCAAGGCAAGGCTTTTCACGATTGTAAATAATGGCGGCGACGATTTGTATCTTCATCGACAAGTTGTCGAGTGTTGTGCTAAGATAGCTGAGATACGGAAGGATTGACAATGAAACAGACGGGACGTGTTACGTTGCTGGTGGTTACGACCGTTGTCGCTGTGGGGGGCTTCGCCACGCTTTGGATGACTCGCCCGTCGATGGACAACGAGATGATCGAGGTTGCCCGTGAGCGGCAGCTCCAGCCATTGATCGAGGTCGAGGAGCCCGCACGGGCCCGGCGCACCGTGGAAGAGGATCGTCAGAGACAGGTCGAGCAACTCTATCCCTACATCCAGCAGAAGATTCTTGGCGACCAGACGATCGCCGACCATCTGCTCGGCCAGGTGGAGGCGGAGATTGACCAGAAGGTGCAGGCTGCCGTCGCCAGCCAGCTGCAAGGCGCCATCGCCTCCGATATCGCTTCCTTCCGTGATGAGGTCGCCAGCCAGCTGCAGGAGCTGAGGACATGGACCGACGACGAGATCCAGTCCAAGCTGGAAGCCTACGTCCCGCAGGCCGTCGACTCGGTGATTCCCCGCATCGTTCCTGTCGTGACCGCCGAGTTCGAGGCCCACAAGGCCGACTACATCGCTCGTCTTGCCAGCGATCTCGGACCCAACATGGAGGGCGTTGCCGAGGATACCGTCGAGGCGCAGCGTGAAGGAATCATCACCGAGGCTGTCGGGCGCGCCCTTGACGCGATCGAGCAGGACTTGCAGAGTGGCATCCTGCAGGTTCCCGAGGAGGCGCCTGCGGCCAAGGATACGGTCATCACCGCTCCTCCCTTCGAGATCCGCGAGAATCCGACCGTGCTGACCCCGGAGGAATACACCGAGCAGCGCGAGACAATCCGTAAGGAACAAATCAAGAAGGTGCTTGATTTGCTCGGCGCATCTGGCTCCAACTGAGCGGAATCCGGACAGTCTTTCTTTCTGTTATCTTTGTACGTTCGGGTCGTGGTAGTGACGAAGTTCCCCCTCGGGGGTTCGGAACGTCCATGATCCGTCATTGCCATGGCTGACAAGATAGTCCTGGCAGAGGGGAATCTTGCCGCCGCCGTGGGGAAGGTCCGAGGTGTAGACCGGCATGGCCAGCCCGCTCAACCGTCTGCGGAGTTCCTGCTCGATTTCCATGCCTTTTTCCAGCGGGACCCGGAAATAGTCGGTCCCCTCGACCAGGTCTCCCTGGAAGAGGTAGTAGGGCTTGATCCGCGCGGCGAGCAACTTGTTGCACAGCTCTTCCAAGGTGTCGACGTCGTCGTTGACCCCTCTGAGCAGCACCGACTGGTTCATGGCCGGAATGCCATGGTCGACGAATTTGGCGACTGCGGCGATTGACTGGGGGGTAAGCTCGCGGGGGTGGTTGAACTGCACCATCAGATAGAAGGCAGCGCTCTTGTGGGAGGCGATGATCTGGATGAGGTGGTCGGTGACCCGCTCGGGCAGGGTGACGGGAACGCGGGTGCAGAGGCGGATGACCAGGTCCGGCCTGGCGGTGCGGAACATGGTCAGCATCTCGTCGATTTTCTCATCGCTGAGCGTCAGCATGTCACCGCCGGTGAGCAGGATTTCGGTCACTTCGGGATGCTTGGCGCAGTAATCGGCCGCCTTTTGGATATCCTCCCGGGTGGCCGGGCCGTGCATCGTTCCGGTGAAACGGCGGCGGAAGCAGTGCCGGCAATAGGTGGCGCAGTAGTCGGTGACCAGGAAAGCCACCCGGCTCTTGTACCGATGGATCAGCCGGTCGGTGATGGAATGGGCGACCTCCTCGAGCGGGTCGATGTCCTCCCATGTGCGGGCCTGGTACTCATGGATGGTGGGCACCACCTGGCGCCTGATGGGATCGTCTGGATCGTTCGGATCGATCAGATGGAAATAGTAGTCGGAGATCTTGACCGGGAGGTGCCCCTTCTCCTGAAAGGAGGCTTCGTCAGGGGTCAAGGCAAGACGTTTTTCGAGGGACTCGAGAGAACAGATGCTTTCCATGCGGTCTGTTGTACAGGAAAGGGGGAAAGTTTGCAACAGAAGCGATTTGTGCTATCATTTTCCCCATGGTTGCACCCAAGAAAAGCCTGAAGGGCTACTATCTGACGACATTCCTGATCGGGCTTGGTTTTTTCACTGTCGGGTTGATGGATCCCCTGTATGATACCTTCGTGCCGGTTTTCCTGCTACGCTACATCCAGAGCCATGCGCTGGTGGGCGCCATCATGACGTTGGACAACGTCCTCGCCGTCTTTCTGATTCCCCTGTTCAGCTCGTTGAGCGACCGGTTGCACACCCCCATCGGCAGACGTATGCCTTTCATCGTCGTCTGCCTTCCCGTGACGGCCCTGGCCTTCGGACTGATTCCCTATGCGGCGCTGACCCATCTGTACGCGCTGGTTTCGCTTCTCTTCATCCTGAACCTTTTCAAGCAAGCTGCCAGAGGCCCGATTATCGCCCTGATGCCGGACATGGTTCCCGGTGACCTGCGGAGCGAGGCGAACGGAGTGATCAACACGATGGGGGGGATTGCTGCAATCGTCGGCACCCTCGGCCTTGCCCGCTTGATGAACGTGCCGGTCAAGGTGCCCGGTTTTTCCGAGCCCCAGAAAGATGTGCTTGCTTTCCCTGTCGCGGGAGTCCTCGTCGTCGTCGCATGTATCCTGCTCTTCCTCTTTGTCAAGGAGCGCAACGGCAAGGGTGATGGAAACGAGGAGGAAAGCCATGAGCCGCTTCTGCATTCCATTTCCGTCATTTTCCACGAGAAGGACAAGAGCGCGCTCTTCATTTTGCTTTCCCTGTTCGTATGGTTCCTTGCCTATCAGGGAATCCTTCCCTTTATCGGAGCCTATTCCATCCACGAGCTAGGTACCAGCGGAGGGTCGGCGAGTCTTGCGGCCGGCATGGTCGGCATCGCCTACGCCGTGTTCGCCATTCCCTCCGGCCGGTTCGCGCATAGGCACGGTCGGGGAAAGACCATCCGCGGGAGTCTTGTCCTGGCGGTCGTCGTCCTGCTCCTTGTCTTTGTGCATGGGCGTGTTTCGCTTTCTTGGGACCCCAGTCTCAGGCTAGCCTCTTTCTGGGTGTTGATGTTCCTTTTTGGCATCTTCTGGGTCGCCATTGTCACCAACAGCTTCCCGATGCTGTGGCAGATGTCCAGTTACGAGACGGTGGGTGTCTACACGGGGCTCTACTATTTCTTCAACCAGCTTGCCTCGATTCTCGCTCCTCCGCTGACCGGTGGCTGTATCGACCTGTGGGGGTATCGTTCGATTTTCTTGTTTGGAAGCGTGATGATGGGGCTTGCCTACCTGCTGATGCGTCATGTGGACCGCGGAGAAGCGGAGGATTTCCATGGATAACGGGACCGGGAAGCGGATTTACCGTGAGGAGAGCCTGAAGGGGCTGAATTCCCCGGAGGAATTGGATATCTATGTGGCGACCAACCGACCTTGGTGGTGGGCTCTCGGACTGGGCTTTGCCGTCCTGATCGCCAGCGCCGTCGGGTGGCTTTTCTTTGGCCACCTGCCGCTGACCGCGAGCCTGAAAGGGGTGGTTACCGACGATACCCACATCACTGCGTATGCGGACGCGACCAATTACCCCACTGGGCTGGAGGATGCGTTTGTCAGCGTCTCTCTCCTGGGCCGGAACATTGGAACTGGAAAGGTGGTTGCCATCGACGAGCATCCCTACTCGCAACTTGAGCTGGACGAGCGGATTTCCAGCGACTGGCTACGCTCCAACCTGGTGACCAGCCAGTTCATGCGCCGTCTGGTGGTCCAGATGGACGGACCTGTGGGGGTGGGCGACGAAACGCTGTGCGATGTCACCATCACCCTCAGCGACAAGCGGCCGATCGAATACTTGATGTACGGGAGATGAACGGTGTCGGTGGCAAGGGTTCCCCAGATCATGCAGATGGAGGCGGCAGAGTGTGGAGCGGCCTGCCTGGCCATGGTCTGCGCCTATTACGAGAAGGATATCCCGCTCAGCAAGGTGCGGCTGGATTGTGGAGTCAGCCGTGACGGTTCCAGCGCGCTGGCCTTGGTGCAGACCGCCCGCTCCTACGGTTTCGAGACCACCAGTGTCACCTGCGACCTCGCCTATCTGCGCCACCAGGCAAAACTTCCCGCCATCATCCACTGGGGATTCGACCACTATGTGGTGTTGGACGGCTTTTTCGGGCGCAAGGCGGTGATCAATGACCCGGCGCGTGGAAAGGTGAAGGTGCCGATGGAGACGTTGGACCGGATGTTCACCGGTGTCTGCATGAGCTTTACTCCCGGTCCGCATTTCGAGAAACAGTCCAAACGCTCCAGTGTTTCCCGTTACGTGCTGGGGCGGGTGAGGCTGATGTGGAGGTCGATGGGCTTCGCTACGCTCTGCACGCTGATGACCACCATCGTCACCATCGGTTTCACCCTGATGCACAAGGTCTTCCTTGATTCGGTCCTGTCCTCAAGCCCAAACGGGTGGTTGCAGCTCTACGGAGCTGCCTTTCTCGTGCTGGTCCTTATCCAGTTTGCCATCAGCATCATCGAGAAGCTGGCGATGAGGCGTGTCCGTACCGAAATGACCATACTCGGCTCGGTACGGTTCCTCTGGTACAGCCTCTCCCTGCCTTTGGAGTTCTTCACCCAGCGCTACGCCGCGGATATAGCGGGTCGCATGGACGAGGCTGAGGAGGTGTCGTCGATCATCGCGGCATGGATCGTCCCCTTGGTGGTCAACGTGCTGATGGCGGTCTGCTATCTGTGGATCATGCTGTCCACCAGCATTCCATTGACCATCATCGGATTGGTCTGTACCGCCCTGATCCTGTTCTCCAACTTGATTTCCCGGACTTCCCGGCGCAACTATGCCGAGAACGTGGCTGTGGAGCAGGCGCACCTGCAGACCATCGAGATTGGCGGCATCAGCATGATGGACACCATCAAGAGCCTGGGCGCGGAGTCTGGCTACTTCAACCGGTGGGCCGACCGCAGGGCGTCGCTCAACCGGATTGCCGTCCACCATGTTCCGAGCGAGGTATTCTCGGCAGTGGTTCCCGAGTTCCTCCAGGGGCTTTCCAGCTTGTTGATTCTTTCTCTTGGGGTGCTCTTCGTGATGGATGGACGGCTGACGCTGGGTGTGCTGATGGCGTTCCAGAGCTTCATGAACCAGTTCATATATCCAATCGAGCATCTTATTGCCAGTCACGACAAGGTGGCGCAGTTGCATACCTCGGTAACCCGCATCGACGATATCCTCTCCTATCCGAAGGATCCTCTGCTGGCCCAGGGAGACGCAAATCGCCCATTGGTAAAATTGGCGGGGGATATCGAGTTCCAGAACTTGGTCTTTGGCTACAACCATCTGCAGCAGCCGATTCTGCAGGATCTCAGCCTGAAGATTCCCAAGGGCAAAAGGATCGCCATTGTCGGCAGGACGGGTAGCGGCAAAAGCACATTGGGAAAGTTGATGTTGGGGCTCTACCAGCCTTGGAGCGGCGATATCCTGCTTGACGGGGTCAGCCGTGGCGAATACCCCCGCGAGGTGCTTGCCGCCTCGATTGGCGTGGTCGACCAGGATATCAAGGTGTTCCCCGGCACACTGATGGAGAACTTGAAGTTCTGGGATCCGACCATCAGGGACGAGGCGGTCGTCCAGGCTTGCAAGGACGCGATGATCCACGACGAGATCATGCTCCGCGAGGGTGGCTATTACTGCCAGGTGGAGGAGAATGGGCGGAACTTCTCAGGTGGTCAGTTGGAGCGCTTCGAGATCGCCCGTGTTTTGGCCGCCAACCCGAGCATCCTGTTCTTGGACGAGGCGACCAACGCGTTGGACGCCGACACCGAGGGACAGATCATGCGGAACATCTGGGCCCGCGGACTTACGACGGTCGTCATCAGCCACCGGCTCGCCGCGATTAAGGATTGCGACGAGATCATTGTCATTGACCAGGGAAGGATTGTCGAGCGGGGTACCCATGCCGAGCTCTTCGCGTCCGGCGGACTGTATTCCCACTTGGTCATGGTGGAGTAGCGATGGAAGACAAGACGATCAAGGAACGGATGGAAGCGGACCAGCGGACTGTCGAGCGCTCGTTCACCGATATCGCCAGCCTTCTGGTGGGAGAGAAGGTGACCACGTCCAGCGAGCTGAAGCGGTGCAGTGCCCGCAACTCCGCCGAGGAAATCTGCAAGTACTTCCATCTGGATGATACCAGCGTCAGCCGTGAGAGCGATGAGGACGGCACGGTCCACCTGGAGCGCATCCTGCGTCCTGCGGAGTATATATCCCGCACGGTGAAGCTGGAGAAGGGCTGGTGGAAGCGGAGCCGCTCGGTCATGCTTGGCAAGAGTTCCGATGGGCAGGCGATTATAGCCTTGATTCCCCGCAAGTTCGATGGATACACCTTCTTCGACTACCGCGCAGGACACCGGCGCAAGGTCAACGCCCTGACGGCGATGGAGATTTCCGACCATGCCCAGGTCTTCATCAAGCCACTTCCCCAGCGGGAACTGGACCACAGGGATGTGGGCAGGTATCTTCTCGGAAACATCTCGTTTCCCGATTTGTGGATCTTTATCATTCTTGCAGTTCTGGTGACGTTGCTGAGTTTCTTTACTCCTGTTGCCTATCGGTACCTGATTGGCCGTCTCGCTCCGACCGGACAGCAGAAGATGGTGGTTTCCGCCTTTTTCTGCCTTGCCGGTGTACTGCTGGGAAAGGCGTTTTTTAGCTTGTGCAAGATGGTGGATGGCTTCCGGCTGGGGAACTCGCTGGAGTTTGATTTCCAGAATGCGGTCATGGGACGGTTGATGTATCTGCCGAGTTCCTATTTCTCCACGTTTGCCACTGGAGAAGTCTCTGCCCAGATCACCGCTCTTGGCAAGGTGCCCAAACTGATGACCAACTTGTTGACAGGCAGCGGACTGGAGATGGTGATGATGCTCTCCCTCCTGGTCCAGGCAAACAAGTTCGGCGGACCGATCGTCTATGTGACGGTGCTCTTCCTGCTGGCCGAGGTGTTGATTGCTCTTTCCGCGGAACGGCGGTTGCTTCGGGCGGAGCGGATGGTGCAGAAGCGTTCATCGGTGCTCTACACCTTCGTCTACAACATGTACGAGGGCATGCAGAAGCTGAAGAACGGTGGAGCGGAGAAACGGGCCTTTGCACGGTGGGCGTCGCTGTACCGCAACGCGCAGGATCCTTCCTATGTCCAGCCGCTTTCCCTGATTGTCAGCAATGTCCTGATCCGTACTCTCAGCTATCTGGGCACGCTGGTCGTTTGCTTCATGGCGGTCCGAAGAAGTCTTTCCCAGGCGGACTATATCGCCTATACGGTCTCGATCGGCATTATCAGCAGCGCTTTCTTCTCTGTCGTCGATGTGATGCAGACCTTTGCGAGAATCCAGTCGAATCTCGAGGTCGGGGACCCGATTCTCTCATCAGTCCCCGAACTGACCAGCGAGAAGCACTTTGTGCGTGACTTGCAGGGAAAGATCGAGGTGAACCACGTTGGCTTCAAGTATCCGGGACAGAACACCCATGTCCTCTCCGGCTGCTCCTTCACAATCAACGCGGGGGATTACGTTGCCTTGGTGGGGCGCACGGGTAGCGGCAAGAGTACGCTGGTCAAGCTGTTGCTCGGTTTTTTGAAGATGGACGACGGAGCGATTTATTATGACGGCAAGGACCTCAACACGCTGGACCTTCCCTCGCTTCGGTGCCATATCGGCACGGTGATGCAGAACGGCAAGCTCTTCGCAGGCGACATCCGCAGCAACATCTCGATCATGGATTCCTCAATCAGCGATGAGGAGATCCAGAAAGCCTGCGAGATAGCCGGCATCTGGGAAGATATCCGGCAAATGCCGATGGGGCTCCACACCTTCGTAGGCGAGGGCGCTGGCGGCCTTTCCGGAGGGCAGAAGCAGCGGATCATGATCGCGAGGGCATTGGTCTCTCATCCGAGGATGATGATTCTGGACGAGGCGATGAACTCGTTGGACTACCTGACGCAGAAACGGATCTCCATGTATCTGGAGAACGAGAAGTGCACCCGTATCATCGTCAGCCATCGTCTCTCCACCATCAAGCAGTGCTCGAAGATCCTTGTCCTGGACAAGGGACGGATTGTCGAGGAAGGGACGTATGAGGAACTGGCCGTTCCCGGCACCCAGTTCTCGCGGCTGGTGGACACGCCCAATGCGCTGTGACGTTCTCTCTTGCCTATTCCTTGGTTTTGAAGTAAATTAGAGGCAGGGAGAAACTTCGTATGAAGTGGCTGAAAAGAGCTTGTGGTACAGCCAATGCACTGACTGATACCGACCTTTCCCAAGTGGAAGGTGGAGCGAAAGTGGCCACCATCCATTTACATGCGGAGGTGCCGAACCGGGTTGAGACGACGGTAGGGGCCGATGGTTCCTATGCTGTCACCGCGAATGGCGACGCACAACTGAGCACGTATCAGGATGGTGATGGGGTTCGGGTGAATGTCGTCGCTAGCTGACGGCATCCACGTCACAAGGGCGGCCGAAAGGTCGCCTTTTTTGTGCCCTTGCAGGAATCCGTTCTCCGTGCCATCATCCTTCTATCATGTTCCAACCGATTCCCACCCAGCGGGCCCATGTCCTGTGCGAGATGCTGAAGACCGACCTTGACGTCCACCAGACGATGGACTGGGAGGGCGAAGGCGTCATATCGACCGGGGCCATGTTCAGCGGAAGCCGAGGTCATATGATTGGACTGTTGCTGTGCAAGGACGAGAAGCAGAACAAGCATCTGCTCAAGGCCTTCAGCGGGGTCTATGACGGGCACTGGGAAATCCCGGGCTGGGTCGGGCCCTGCTTTGATGTCCCGCGCTACAAGGCGATCCTGGAGACCTATGATTTCCAGATCAAAAGCGCGGAGCGGGAGGGTAGGGAGAGCGCTTCTTTTTCCCTTGCCTGCCAGAAGGAGCTGTTCGGGCTCTACCGCTTCAGAGGCGTGGGGGGAAGGACGCTCACCATCAAGGATATCTTTGGCGACCGGCTGCCTCCTTCCGGCAGCGGTGACTGCTGTGCCCCCAAGCTTCTGACCGAGTGCTACCGCAGGGGCTGGTACCCTGTCAGCATGGCCGAATTTTACTATGGGAAAGACAGTCCTTCGGGAAACCGGGTCAATGGAGCGTTCTATGACCCCTGCGAGAATCGGTGCCGGCCGATACTGGACGCCATGCTGGGGCTGGATGTCATCTACGCGGATGAGTCGATCTGCGTGGTAAACAAGCCCTCGGGGTTGCTTTCCGTCCCCGGCAAAGGGCCGGACAAGCAGGATTGCGTGGTCAACAGGGTGAAGGCTCTTTTTCCCCGGTCGATTTCCCAGCCATCGGTACATCGCCTTGACCAGGATACCTCCGGGGTGCTGGTCTATGGCCTGACCCGACAGGCACAAGCCAACCTTTCCGTGCAGTTCGCCAAAGGAGAGGTGCGCAAGGAGTACCAGGCGTTGCTCGAGGGTGTGCTGAAGGAGGATGGCGGGGATATCGATGTCCCTATCCGTCCGGACTATGAGAACCGCCCCTACCAGATGTACGACCCGAAGGATGGCAAGTACGCCATCACCCATTGGGAGAAGATGGATGTGGAGAAACTGCCGGATGGAAGCGTGGTCACCCGGGTACGCTTTTTGCCCCATACCGGCCGCACCCATCAGCTTCGGGTCCATAGCGCTTTTCCCCAAGGGCTCGGGCATCCGATTGTCGGGGACCGATTCTATGGCCATGGTAAGGAAGGGCAGCGGCTCTGCCTGCATGCCCGGCGTTTGGAGATCCATCACCCGGAAACAGGGAAAAAGATGGTCTTCGAGGCTGACGTGCCGTTCTGAGCAAGATATCGTTCTTTCGTTGTGTTGGAAGAAAGGGAAGACGACGACGGCCACCCGAAGGTGGCCGCCATGTGTATCCAGAAACTTGCTGTCCGTCAGTTCTTGGCTTCCTCTTCCGGGTCATGGAGCTTGGAAGCATAGAAATTGGCAAGCAGGGAACCAGAGAAGTTGTGCCAGACGCTGAAGACGGCTCCCGGGACAGTGGCAAGGGCCATGTCGGGGAAGCTGGTGCGGGCAAGGCTGGTGGCCAGGCCGCTGTTCTGCATGCCGACCTCGATCGAGAGGGCTTTGCGCTTGGCGACGTTGAGGCCGATGGCACAGGCGACCAGATACCCGAGCAGGTAGCCGAGGCAGTTGTGCAGGATGACGACGGGGATGATCATCAGCGCGTTCATGTTGGGTCCGAGCATCCTGCCGGTGGCCGGATCGACGTTGATCAGGGCCTTGTGGCTCGCGGCTACGACGGCCATGATGATCATGCAGATGGCGGTGACGGAAATCAGCGGCAGCACGTTGCGGACCTCCTTGGTCTGCTTGCCGAAGAAGTGGTTGATCACAAGGCCAAGGGCGATCGGGAGCAGAACCACCTTGATGATGCTGACGAACATGGGCCAAAAGGCGACATTGATGGTCGTCGAAAGCAACAGCTTGGCGAGCAGCGGAGTCATGAACGGCGCGCACAGCGTGGAGACGCAGGTCATGCTGATGGACAGCGGGACATCACCTTTCGCAAGGAAGGTCATGACGTTGCTGCTGGTGCCGCCAGGGCAGGTGCCGACCAGCACGACACCAATCAGCAGGGCGTCTTCCAGCCTGAAGATCTTGCCCAGGGCAATCGCAAGGAGTGGCATGATCAGGAACTGGGAGCAGAAACCGATGAGAATGTCTTTCGGTCTCTTCAAGACACGAACGAAATCCTCGGCGTTCGTGGTCAAGCCCATACCGAACATGACGATCATCAGCAGCGGGTTGACCCAAGAGGTCTTCAACCAACCGGTGATAGCCTGCGGTACGAACAAAGCGAAGACTGCACAGACCAGACTGATGACAGCCATGTATTTGCCTGCAAAGCTACTGATTTTTTCCAGGGCACGCATTGTTCTCACTCTCCTTGAATGAATAATTGATGGCTATACTAGACATTTTGGGTGTTTTTGTAAATATGGTGTTTGCATATGCATTCAATAAAGTTTCATGAATTGCATATGGAATGTGCGGCATGCCTGCATGTCGGTCCGAGAAAAGACAACCATGCGATACGACGAAGCAACCTCCTTCTATGCAAAGGGGTTGCGGATAGTGATTGAAAAATTACAGCGCAAGGATTCCCAAATGTTCGAGTAGTATCTTCAAGCCCATCAGGATCAGCACCGAGCCGCCGAGAATCTGGGCTCCTTTCTCGAACCTGGTTCCGAACAGGTGTCCGATCAGTACGCCACAGACGCAGATGAGGAACGTGACGATGCCGATGACCAGGGACGCCTCGAGGATGTTGACCGAGAGGAACGCGAAGGTGATGCCGACCGCCAGCGCGTCGATGCTGGTGGCGATGGCGAGGATGAAGAGTTCCTTCACATCCAGGCGCTCCAGCTTCTTTTCTTCCTGCCGCTCTTCGCACGCGCACTCATGCAGGCTTTCCCAGATCATCTTGCCGCCGATCAAGGCCAGCAGGACAAAAGCGATCCAGTGGTCGATGGCGGTGATGTAGGACTGGAACTGCACGCCGAGGAGATAGCCGGCCACCGGCATCAGGAACTGGAACCCACCGAAGAAGAGGGCGATTACGAAGGTCCATCCCCAGGAAAGCTTTTTCATCGTCAGGCCCTTGACCATCGAGATGGCGAAGGCGTCCATCGACAAGCTGACCCCGAAAGCAACGAATTCAACAATATGCATAGAACTTCTGCTCAAAAAAAAGAGGAGCATGAGCTCCTCTTCGGTCCGGACGAGTCGGAATCAGTTGTTGACCCTTTCCAGGTACTCTTTCGTCTCCGTATTGACCCTGATCTTCTCGCCCGCCTTGATGAAGATGGGCACGCGGACCTTCAGGCCGGTATCGGTGACGGCGTTCTTGGTGGCACCGGTGACGGTGTCACCCTTGATCGCCTCTTCAGCCTCGGCGACGGTGTAGACGACCTTGCTCGGAATCTGGATGTCCAGGAGCTGGTCCTCCCAGAACGTGCAGCGATAGGTGTCGCCCTCTTTCATCAGGTACTGGTAGTCGGGGAAGGTGGCCATCGGAACAGTCTCTTCCTCGAAGGTGTTGGCATCCTGGAAATGGAACAGCTCGCCATCCTGGTACAGATATTGGCAATCCCTGTCCTCGACGTTGATGTCCTCAACGGTGTCCTGGCTCTTGATGGTGTCGCTCAGGGTCTGTCCGGTGGTGGGGCTCTTCATCTTGAGTCTCACAAATGCGGAACCCTTGCCAGGGTTGACGAACTCACGCTCTACGACGATGTAGGGCTGACCTTTGACCAAAAGGGCGGTACCCTTATCAATCTGACCTGCTTTCATAGACATGATAACTATCCTCTATATTGCGAATTAGGATTTAGAAGTATTAGCCGTTGGCAAGCATAGCAGAAAACGGGAACAAAAGCAAAGCCCCCAGCTCCGTTTCTCCTGCCTGCACCATCAAAAGGCGGTCGATTCCCATCGCCACCCCGCTTGTCTGCGGGAAATGCTGGAACAAATCGGCGAAGGAAAGGTCGACATTCGGAATCGGAAGCCCGCTGTCCGTCCGCTCGGAGACCAGCTTCGCGTACTCCCTCCGATAGTAGTCCCGGACTGTTTCCACATCCCGTTCCTCGTCGTAGCAGTTGGCGATCTCCACGCCGCGCATGTACATCTCCCATCGCTTGCGGTAATTTCCGTCCCGTTTGGCCAGACACTCGATCTGTTCTGGGTAACGGTCCAGCACCAAAGGCTTGTCCTGGGGCAGGTTGGGCTCGACCAAGGTGAGGAAGATCCGGTTGAAGGTATCCTCCCAAGGCTCTGGCTTGTCGCTGGCCATCAGGTCCAGCCTCCTGCAAGCCTCTCGTAGGTCTGCCTGTCGTTGGCATGCGTCCAGGTCGACATGGGCGAACTCCCACATCGCTTCCTGCATCGTCATCCTCCGGAAAGGAGGAAGCAGGTCCTTGCTGGTCCCCTTGGGAGCCGTGCTGGCAATCAGTTCCTCGGTCAGGGGAATCGAGTCCTGCTCGTCATAGCCGACCGTGTAATACTCCAGCATGGTGAACTCGGGGTTGTGCACCTCGCCTACCTGCTCGCTGTTGCGGAAGCAATGGCAGAACTGGTAGATCGAGCCGAACCCCTCGGCAATCAGCCGCTTCATGAATACCTCGGGGGAGGGGACAAGGTAGAAATTCCTGCTTCCGAGGAACTCGTTGGTGAAGGTGGTCTCGAAGTCCTGGATGGTCGCTTCGGGTATCAGGTCGGGAGAGAGCAGCGGGGTGTCGACCTCGGTGTAGTCCTTTCCATCAAAAAATGCGCGCATTTGTCTGAGCAGCGCGCTACGCCGTAAGGCACATGTCTTTCTGTCCATGCCTGCGATTCTAGAGAGGTCCTTTTGCTTAGGCAAGGGAGGACCTGTTCGGATTGCCCAAAGGCCGCTAACCTTCTATACTCAATCCGATTATGGACACCTACTGCACTGACGATATCATTTACGCGCTGGCGACCGGGTGGGTACGCTCCGCCCTCGCAATCATCCATATCAGCGGGAAGGGGTGTATCACCCGTTTCGCTCCGGTCTTCACCGCGAGCCGGAAACTGCTTTCCGCCCAGAACGGGACCTTGGTCTATGGCGAGGTGAAGGGAATCGACCAAGTGGTCGTATCCGTCTATCGTGATGGCCATGGCTACACCGGGGAGGAGGCCCTCGAAATCTCCTGCCATGGCAGTTTGGTGGGCATCCAGAAGCTTTTGGACACATGCAGGCAACTTGGTTTCCGTCAGGCGGGCAGAGGGGAGTTCACCTATCGCGCTTTCGTCCACGGCCGTATGGACCTGACCCAGGCCGAGGCGGTCGAGGAACTGGTCGACAGCATGAGCGACAAAGGGCAGAGCCAGGCCCTCGGACGCCTGAACGGCAGCCTGAAGGCAAAGCTCTCCGAGGTGCGGAAGCGGTTCCTGCAGGCGATGGCGGCTATCGAGGTCCAGCTGGACTACAGCGAGGACGAGCTTGACGAGTTCACCTTCCCGAGGGAACAACTCGAATCCATCGTTCGTGACGTCGAGAGCCTTGACGCCACCTATCAGGTCGGCCGCCTGTACGGTGAAGGGGCCAAGGTGGTGCTGGCCGGACAGACCAATGTCGGCAAGAGCAGCCTGTTCAACCTGTTGCTCCACGAGCAGCGGGCCATTGTCAGTCCGGTGCCTGGGACGACGAGGGATTGGCTGGAGGAGCGTGTGGTCATCGACTCGATTCCCATCCGGCTCTACGACACGGCAGGGCTTCGCGAAAGCGGCGACGTCGTCGAGAGCGAGGGAATCAGCCGTACCAAGGGACTGCTCGCAGAGGCTGACCTGGTTGTGTATCTCCATGAGGACGGTGATGGAAAGACGCCCGAGGGTGGGCGAGTGCTTTCCGTCTGGGCGAAGAACGACCTGGTTCCCCACGAAGGGCTTGCCATCAGCACCAAGACCGGAGAAGGAATCAAGGAGTTGCTTGCGGCGATTGCGGCCCGGCTCCGGGAACGCCTTCCCGAGAGCGAGGGCGAGGTGGTCGTCCAGTCCAAGCGGCAGCATGAGCTTCTGGGCGAGATCGTGAAGGACGTCTCCTCCGCCTTGGCTTTGGAAAGCCAGGGAGTGCCGCTTGATATCGTCAGCAGCGTATTGCAGGAGGGGCTTTCCGCCCTCGGTGAGATTACCGGAGCGGTGACCAGTGCGGAAATCCTGGAGACGATCTTCTCCGGGTTCTGTGTAGGAAAATGACCTATGGATTATGATGCGATTGTCATCGGCGGCGGACACGCCGGAATTGAGGCCAGCCTCGCGCTGGCCAGAATGGGATTCTCCACGCTCGTGATCACCCAGAGCCTGGATGCGATCGGACGCCTTTCGTGCAACCCCGCCGTCGGCGGACTGGCCAAAGGCAATATCGTGCGCGAGGTCGACGCGCTTGGCGGGGAAATGGGCCGTCTGATAGACAAGAGCATGATCCAGTTCCGGATCCTGAACCGTCGTCGCGGCCCCGCCGTCCAGTCCCCCCGGGCCCAGGCCGACAAGTTCACCTACAGCCGGATTGCCAAACAGACGCTGGAGGCCCAGAAGGGGCTGCACCTTTTCATGGACACGGTGGTCGACTTGATGGAAAACCCCGACCATTCCTACGCCGGGGTCGTCACCGAGCGGGGACACCGGATCACCAGCCGGGTCCTCGTGCTGACGACCGGGACCTTCATGGAAGGGCGGATTTTCATCGGCGAGTACGACGCCCGGTACGGACGTTTGGACGAACCGGCCGCCATCGGGTTGGGGACCAGCCTGAGGCGCCTCGGCTTCGAGGTGGGAAGGCTTAAGACCGGAACCCCCGCCCGGGTCCGGCGTTCCTCCCTGGACCTGGATGCCATGGAGAAGCAGGACGCGGATCCCGTTCCGCTTCCTTTCAGCTTCTCCGATACGAAGATCGACCGGCCGATGGTGCCCTGCTACATCACCTGGACGAACGACCAGGTCCATGAAATCATTCGCCAGAACATCAGTCGGTCGCCCCTGTATGGGGGCAAGATTGTCGGCAAGGGGCCGCGGTACTGCCCCTCGATCGAGGACAAGGTGGTGCGCTTTCCCCAGCGGGACCGTCACCAGGTCTTTATCGAGCCGGAGGGCATCGGTACCGAGGAGATGTACCTGAATGGTCTTTCTTCGTCGTTGCCTGAGGATGTGCAGAGCGCCTTCATCCATCAGGTGAAGGGCCTGGAGCATGCCGAGATCATGCGCCCCGGCTATGCGGTCGAATACGATTTCCTCAATCCCCGTGGACTGTATCCGTCGTTGGAGAGCAAGCGGATGAGCGGGCTGTTCGTCGCCGGGCAGACCAACGGCACGAGCGGCTACGAGGAGGCCGCCTGCCAAGGACTGATTGCCGGCATCAACGCCGCCCAGAAGCTGAAGGGGGAGCCACCGTTGGTCTTGAAGCGCAACGAGGCCTATATCGGAGTGCTGATTGACGATTTGGTCACCATGGGAACCAACGAGCCCTATCGCATGTTCACCAGTCGCGCCGAATACCGTCTGCTGCTCCGCCACGACACCGCCGACCAGCGGTTGACCCCGAAGGGATACCAGGTGGGGTTGCAAAGCGGAGAGGCGCTGGAGCGCCTGAAGCGCAAGATGGAGGGGATCGAAGCGGTCAAGGAGTTGTTGCGCGGCCGTTCCTACGAGCAGAAGAACGCCCTGCAGGCGCTGAAGATGCCCGAGGTGGAGATCGACCGGATGATCGGCGCGATTCCCGAACTGGCCGGATACGACGAATCTGTTCGCTATCAGGTGGAACTCGATGTAAAATACCAAGGGTACATCGATCGTGAGGACCGGGAGATTTCCCGTTTCGAGCGCCTCGAGGGAATGGCCATCCCTGCCGGTTTTGATTATGACAAGGTCCAGGGGTTGAGTTTCGAGAGCAGGGAGAAGCTGAAGAAGGTGCTCCCGATTTCGGTTGGACAGGCGAGCCGCGTCAACGGAGTGCGCATGAGCGACATCGCCCTGCTGATTCTGCACTTGCAGAGAAAGGAACATATCCATGCATGAGAGTCTGATGCGCCAGTGCCTAGAGCAGATGCGGGTGAGTCTTGATGACAGGCAGATGGAACAGCTTTCCACCTACGACGGACTGCTCCAGCGCTACAATCCCGAAATCAAGATGTGCAAGGCCGAGGGCGATGATTTCATCATCCGCCACTACGCCGACAGCCTGGTCGGCGTCCCCCTGCTGACGCAGATTGCTTCGCACTACCATCATCCTACCATAGCCGACTTGGGTAGTGGAGCGGGTCTTCCAGGCATTCCCCTGGCCATCGCCTTGCCCGGCTACCGGTTTGTCCTGATCGAACGGATGCACAAGCGGGCGGATTTCCTCCGGCTTGTCATCGATGCCTGCAAACTGGACAATGTCGGTGTCCTTGAGCAGCGGCTGGTCGAGGTCGAAAAGCGGTTTACGATTGTAACCTGCCGGGCTTTTCATCCCTTTTACGATATAGAGAGAGAAGTCGATTCCGTGTTGGCGGAAGGTGGCATGCTGATGCTGTACAAGGGCAGGAGCGAGACCATCCAGGAGGAATTGGCCCAGGTAAAGGGTGGGTGGCGCTTCGCCGTCCATCCGGTTGCCGTGCCAATGCTGGACGCGGAAAGAGCCCTCGTCATTGGAACAAGGAAACTGTAAATGGCAACACATATGAAGAAGAATGGGGGCCGAAGGCGCGTCACTTCGGTGTTGGGCATCGCTGGATTCGCGCTGACGGCAGGAGTGGCCGTCCTCGCGTACGGAAAGTACCGAGGGGAAATCTTGCCTGACGTGCTTAGCCGGTATCTGGAGGAAATCGATAGCCGTTTCGGCGTGTTTTTGCTGGGAAAGGCTTCCCTGATTCCTCCTGCGTGCCTGCTCTTTTTGTTGTCCTTGGGTTTCTTCGCGCTGCGCAAACGTCATTTCTTCACCTTGTTCCTCTATCCCTTGTATGTCGCCATGTATCTGACTGCCAATTTTCTGGCGGGAATGGCCGTGACTCCCAGCCATGTCTGGCCGGAGCCCCTGTATGCCATGTTGGAGGGGGGAACCAGCAAACCCGTGATTGCCTTTCTTGTCGTCATTCTGGTTTTGGTCGCCGAAGTGTTGGTCACGATTCTCTTCTCGTTGATCGTCTCCCCGCTGAACGCCAGGTATGTCCGCAGGGCGGAGTTCCGCCAGAGGAAGGAGGAGCACGACCGCGAGCTCCAAGCCGACGGGACCGCCAAGGATGAGGCGAAGGAACAGACCGTCGCCGTGCAGAAGCAGAACGCGAGGGAGGCAAGGATTGCCGCCAAGCGCCAGGCTAAGCTGGAGAAGCGAGAGGCAAGGCTCGCGGCAAAGGCGGCGCGCAAGGCAGAGAAAGCCAAAGCGCAGGAACAACGGCCCGCCGAGACAGTCCCTGAGCCGGAGAATGAGGTGACGGTCACCGTCCCGGTCCAGCAGGATGACGGGCATCTGCGCTTCCCGAAGGTGATGGAGGTGCCCACCATCGACAATCTGTTGAAGAAAGACGAGCAAAAGCCTGCTCCACCCAAGGGTACCTGGAACATCCCCCAGAACCAGCAGCCTCAGCCTGCCGGCCCTTCCATGCTGGATCTGGTCAAGGACAAGGTCCAGCACGATTATCCGATAGCTGGCGGAGAGGGTGCCCGGAGCGCTCAGCCGTCCCAGGGGCCGAATGCCTCCGGCGGGGAGAAGAAGCAGGTCTCCGGCCTGCTGCAAGGGGCGATGGAGCGGGTAGGGTGGCATAAAAAGGAAAAGGCGAAACCGGCCAGCTCAACGCTGCCGGGGCAAGGGAAAGGCCTGCTGTACGAGGCTGTCGAGGAGAACCTTCGCAAAAACAAGGAAATCGCCAACATGGGTTCCTCCTTCAGCAAGGTGGTCCCCGACAAGGAGAGCGACGTCATGCGCCCTGTCGAGGAACAGGAGGCAGCCCTTCGGGGCAAGCCCAAGGTCGTGACCCCGGCCGTAAAGGAAGACCCGCTTTCCAGTGTCTTTGCCGCTCCTGACGAGAAACCCCAGCCTACCCGGATTATGACCAGTCCTATCCCGAAAGCCGTAGAGACCCGGAACAAACTGGCGGACGCTCCGCCGTCCTTCTCCACGCAAAAGGCTGTCGAACCGCGGCCAGTGGCTGCGGTCCCTGTCCCAAGCGCTCCGCAGAATGCGGAAAAGCCGATGGCGAACCCCCTGCTGCCCCATCCTGCGGAAAAGGAGCCGGTAAAGGATGACGACATGCTGGATGACCTGCAGAGCATTTGTGGGGTCGGTGGACTGTCGAGCGCCAACGCGGGCAAAAGCGCCCTGCTGAACCGCAAACAACTGGATTATCAGGCTCCGCCGGTTGATATTCTGGTTGATTATCCGGCCGCAAGCCAGGAGGTGGACGAGCTCACCCGCCAGAAAGGGGACCGTCTCATCCAGACGCTCGACGAGTTCGGTGTTTCGGTGACCCCCGTCTCCATCATCAAGGGCCCGACGGTCACGATGTACGAAATCGCTCCGGCAGCGGGCGTGAGGGTCAACAAGATCATGGGCCTTGCCGACAACATCCAGCTGAGCCTGCCTGCCACCCAGGTGCGTATCGTCGCTCCGATTCCGGGCAAGAGCTGTGTGGGTGTCGAGGTGCCGAACGCGACCCGCACCACGGTTGGCTTCAAGGAAATGCTTCCCGCGCTGGATCTGAAGGACTACAAGCTCCCGATGATTCTGGGAAGGAACCTGCTGGGAGAGCCGATTTGCTGCGATGTCTCCAAGACTCCGCACCTGCTGATCGCCGGTGCGACCGGCAGCGGCAAGTCAGTCTGCGTGAACAGCCTGATCTGCTCGATTCTCTACAAGAAGAGCCCACGCGAGGTACGCATGGTGATGGTGGATCCGAAGGTGGTCGAGCTGCAGATGTACAACGGCATCCCGCACCTGCTCACCCCGGTCATTACCGACAGCAAGAAAACGTTGAAGATCCTGGATTTCTGCCTGGATGAGATGGACCGCCGCTACCGGTTGCTCGAGGGGCTGAGGACCCGGAGCATCATCGGCTACAACGAGAAGATCGCCCAGGGCGGCATCGCCCGGGAGAAGATGCCCTACATCATCGTCATCATCGACGAGTTCGCAGATCTGATGAACACGGTGGGCAAAGAGCTTGAGCAGAAGGTTTCCCGGCTGGCTGCCATGAGCCGTGCCGTCGGCATCCATTTGGTGCTGGCGACCCAGCGTCCTTCCGTGGACGTCGTCACCGGCATCATCAAATCCAACCTTCCCGGCCGTATCGCCTTCATGGTCAACAGCGCCGTCGACAGCCGCATCATCCTGGAGCAGACCGGAGCGGAGAAGCTTTTGGGCAAGGGGGACATGTTGTACCTGAACCCGGCAGACCCGACCCCACAGCGCATTCAGGGCGCTTTTCTCAGCGACTCGGAGTGCGAGAAGATCGTCGACTTCGTCTCTGCCCAAGGGGAGCCTGACTATATCGACGAGGCTTTCCTGGAGGATGAGCCGGATCGCGACGCCAATATCGACGGATTCGACGAGGACATGCAAAGCACGGCTGACGAGGAGGATCTCTACCAGCAGGCGCTTGCCATCGTCGTGGAGCGCAAGAGCGCAAGCGCCTCGTTCCTGCAGAGACGGTTGCGCATCGGTTACAACCATGCCGCCCGTCTGGTGGAACAGATGGAGGAGGAGGGTGTGGTCGGGCCGGCCAACGGCAGCAAGCCGAGGCCGCTCCTCCGCTACCCCGGATCCCCGTCGCTGCAGCAGCTGGATGCTGGTGCGGCTCCGACGGCCGACGACATCGGGCAATGAAAGGGAAGGCCGCCCCGCTTTTCGGAGCGGCCTTTCTTGTGTATCTTGCTAGCTAGAACTTTTTGAAAAGAGGCGTGCTATGAGCGCAGTTGCGAAACTGGGAGACCATGTCGTCAAGAATGGCCAGGTGATTCCGAGCGACCAGGCGGTGGTGCCGGTCGCGCTGCGGGAGGTGCAGTATGGGTTCCAGACCTACGAGTCTCTCCGCGTGCTGCATGGCGAGGTCGTCCATCTTGAGGACCATTTGGAGCGTTTGCGCCACTCTTGTGAAGGCATCCGGCTGGTCCCCCCTTGTTCTTATGAGGAAATCGGCGCATGGGTCCATCTGCTGATCGAGATGGACCATATCGGGGATGCAACCATGAAGATCCAGGTCTACGGCGGACCACAGGCCATGTGTTTCGTCATGGCTGCCCCGTTGCTTTCCTATCCCGAGAGCTCCTACAGGGATGGAGTGAAGGCGATCACCTACCATGGAGAACGCCTGCTCCCCACCTGCAAGACCGGCAACCTTCTGCTCCAGTACATGGCTTTGGAGGAGGCGAAACGCCAGGGAGGCTTCGAGGCGATCCTCGTCGACCGGAAAGGAGACGCATTGGAGGGCACCAGGTCGAATTTCTACGCCTTCCATGACGGGAAGCTCTACACGGCTCCTGATGAAGAGGTGCTCGGAGGCGTGACCCGTGCACGGGTCCTGAAGGCTTGCAGGCAGTTCGGCATCGAGGTGGTGTTCCGTTCTCCCAAGGAGAGTGAGCTGGATGCGGGCTGCTACGACGAGGCGTTCATCAGCGCCACCAGCATGGCCGCCATGCCGATCTCCCAGATCAACAAGGTCCACCTTCCAGGGGACCGCAAACGCACGCTTGCCATCTGCAAGATGGTCCGTGACTGGGAATTGACCGATAACTGAGCGAGCAAGGGGCTTCCTTTCCAGGAGGCCCTTTCTGTTGCCTATACACAGTTTGTTTTTTGGTATAAGCTATCAACAGCAATTCAAAGGTTAATTCAACCTTATTTCTATAGAAGGAAAAAGTTTAAATGAAATTTGAGGAACTCGCGCTTTCGAAACCGATTCTTGACGGCATCGCCGATCTCGGTTTCACCGATTGCACTGAAGTCCAGTCCAAGGTCCTGCCCATTTCCCTAGCAGGCAAGGACGTGATGGTGCAGTCGAAGACGGGCAGCGGAAAGACTGCCGTCTACCTGCTTACCATCCTGCAGGATTACGTGAAGGCCAAGGAGGAGGGGAAGAGTTCCCTTCCCAAGGCTTTGGTTGTCGCCCCGACTCGAGAGCTGGCTGTCCAGATCGAGGAGGATGCCAAGAACTTCGCCAAGCATATCGACGGCATCGTCATCGGTTGCTTCTACGGGGGTGTCGGCTATGAGAAGCAGGAGGCGGTGCTGGACAAAGGGTGCGACCTGTTCGTCTGCACGCCGGGCCGCATCCTGGATTTCCAGAAGTCCCACAAGATCGACTTCCGCCAGTTCGACATCTTCGTCGTCGACGAAGCCGACCGGCTGTTCGACATGGGGTTCTATCCCGACATCCAGAAGATGTTCAGCCTGCTGCACGACCAGAAGGAGCGGCAGACCATGCTCTTCAGCGCCACGCTCGGCACCAAGGTGCAGAATCTCGCCTGGCAGTACATGAACGAGCCGGAAGAGGTCGCCATCCATCCCGAGGAGGTCACCGTCAAGGCGATCACCCAGGAGCTTTACCATGTCGCGAAGAGCGACAAGTTCGGGCTGTTCCTCCAGGTCCTCACCAAGGAAAAGCCGGAAAGCTGCCTGATTTTCACCAACATGAAGAGCACCTGCATCGAGGTGGCCAAACGTCTGACTCTGAACGGGTTCCCCACCAGCTACCTGATGGGGGACATGCCGCAGAGCAAGCGTCTGCGCACGATCGATGACATGAAAGAGGGCAAGATCAAATACCTGGTCGCTACCGATGTCGCGGCTCGCGGCCTGCAGATTGATGACCTGGCGATGGTGGTGAACTACGATATCCCGGAGGATTATGAGAGTTACGTCCATCGCATTGGGCGTACCGCCCGTGCCGGCAAGAGCGGCAAGGCGATCACGTTCGCCGATGAGGAGTATGTCTATGGCCTAGAGGGAATCGAGGATTATATCAAGATGAAGATTCCCGTAATCTGGCCGCAGGAGGGAGACCTTCCCGTGGTTGAAGACAAGACCAAGGACATGAAATTCCGAGATCTCGTCTCCACCAAGGAGTACGCCGGTCACAGCGCAGATCGCGAGGAAGGCTATCGCGGCCGTGGAAGAGGTGGCCGACCTTCCTCCAGAGGCCGCAGTGGAGAG
>CAJMOS010000035.1 GCA_905215015.1 uncultured bacterium
ACACGGAAGTCAAGCCCCTCCACGCCGATGGTACTGCGGTCTTTCCGCGGGAGAGCAGGTAGCCGCCAGGCCCTTTCCTTTTTCCCTTTCCAGCCTTTACGAACGATGTTTTCTTCAGTATGTTCCGGGTAGAGGAACCTATCATGAAAACCATTGAAGACGTTTGTTCGTTTCTGAAAGCAACCGAGACCTATTATCTCGCTACCGTTGACGGCGACAAGCCGCGGGTACGTCCCTTCGGCACCGCCCACCTCTTCGAGGGGAAACTCTACATCCAGACCGGGCTGAAGAAGGATGTCGCGAAGCAGATCGCAAGGAATCCCCATATCGCCATATGCGCGTTTGACGGCAAATGCTGGCTGCGCGTTTCGGGTGTCGCTGTCCATGACCCGCGTGTGGAGGCGCAGCAGTCCATGCTGGATGCCTATCCCTCGCTTCAGGGCATGTACAAAGCCGGTGACGGCAACACCGCAGTCTACTACCTGAAGGACGCTACGGCGACCTTTTCCTCCTTTACCTCCGCTCCGGAGACCGTCACCTTCTGAGATTCCCTTTTGTTTCAAAAGCAGGCTCCGGCCTGCTTTTTTTGTATCGGGCAAAGGTTCAATAGCCATATCGCCTTGAATCCGGTATACTGACCCAAGAGGTAAGCGCTGTGATTCGTTTTTATAAGCCTACCATCCGCCGGAGCGACATGAACGCGGTGCTCCAGACCATGGTGGATGAGAAAATCGGGCCTGGGGAAAGAAAAAAGGCCTTTGCCGGCGAGTTCTGCGAGCAGGTGGGAAAGCGCTACGGCGTGATGCTTCGGTCGTTCTACGACGCCCTACGGCTCGCTTTGGACGCCGCTGGATTGAAAACCGGGGATAGCGTGGGCATGAGCCTGCTTGCCCCGCGCATCTACGGAATCGTATGCAAGGCCATGGGCCTTTCCGTCTTGCTTGGGGACATCGACCCTGCCTGCGGTTGTCTGGGTCTTGACGAGGCATTGCGCCTGCAGCAGGAAGGCGCGAAAGCAATCATGCTTGACGAGCCGATGGGCATGATTCCCTATGGCATCGATTACAGCTCCTTGGAAATCCCTGTCATTGAAGACATCACCGAAAGCCTCGGTTCTTCATATCCCAACAGCGAGCAGCCGGACAAACCCGACGTGCCGGGAAAGCGGGGAGCACTGGTGGTCTGCGCCTTCGAGGAGTCGGACATGATCAGTTGTGGTGGCGGGGCGGCCCTGCTCACCTCGGTCAAGGAGTATAAGGACGCCTGGACCGGCAAGCTGGAGGGAATCAGGTCCTATGTGGAGATGCCGGACATGAACGCGGCGATGGGCATCGTGCAGAGCGAGACCTTTGCCGAGCAGGTAGCAAAGCGCAGGGGCTTTTACCGGACGTTCCGCGAGAACCTGCTGAAGACCCGTCACAAGCCCTTCGGCATCGGCGCGATCGACTATGACATCAACGGTTTCGGCTTCGCCGTGTTCCTGGACAGCAAGATCGAGGATGTCATGGCATTCGCGACCAAATACCAAGTTCCTTCCCAGAAAACCTTCCAGAGCTGCGTAGGAAGGGAGAAGATGGACGATTTTGACCATTTTCCCAAAGGAATCCCCTATATGATGAGGACCCTTTCCTTTCCGGTGTATCCCTTCATCAGCAAGAACGACATGAACCTGCTGGTGAAAGTCATCTCCCATCTTCCCTGACATTCTTCGAGGTCATCATGGACAAACCCAAGCAGGTCATTATCGTCGAGAACGGATCAAAGGAACAGAGCAAGCCCCTCGGCGAGGAAATCCGGAAATACTTGTCCGGGCTTTCGATTCCGGCCACGGTCGTGCGCACCATCGGCACCGACCAGCCTTTGGAGGTGCCGGAAGAAACCGAGCTGGCGATCAGCCTGGGCGGCGACGGTACCGTCCTCTACTGTGCCCGATACCTCCACGACCTCGGGATCCCCATCATAGCCGTCAACCTCGGGACCTTCGGCTATATCACCGAAATCAGCAAGGACGAATGGAAGGACACCCTGGACGCGTATCTTGCCGGAAAACTGCAGCTTTCCCGCAGGCTGATGGTACGGGTCGACGTTGTCCGCGGCCATCGCAAGGTGTTTTCCTGCATGGGGCTGAATGAAATGGTCGTCACCTCCAGCGGCATCAGCAAGGTCGTCAACCTGAGAATGGAGCTGGATGACATCTACGCCGGCACCTTCCGCGCCGACGGCATGATTGTCGCCACCCCGACCGGTTCTACCGGGTACAGCCTTGCCGCCGGAGGACCGATCCTTGATGTCAACCTGGACGACCTGATCGTCACGCCGGTGTGTCCGTTCTCGCTTTCCAACCGTCCCTTGGTGGTGAATGGGGAGACGGAAGTCTCGATCGAGGTGCTCCATGGCCAGCGGACCGGATTGATGCTGACCGTTGACGGCCAGCAGAATTTCCCACTGGAAGAAGGGGACGAGGTGACGGTGGAGAAGGCGAGAAGCAAGGTGCTGATTGTCCGTAGCCCCCACCGCTCCTCTGTCGACATCATTCGCGAGAAGCTGGGCTGGTCTCGTGGAGGTTGGAACCATGCTTGAGCGTTTGGCAATCCGTCACTACGCCCTGATCGAGGACGCGGAAATTTCTCTTGCGGACGGCCTGAGCGCCATTACCGGCGAGACCGGCGCCGGCAAGTCAATCATTCTTGGCGCGCTCAGCCTGCTTTTGGGGGACAAGGCGAGCAATGAGGTGATTCGCGCCGGGCATGATTGCGCCACGGTCAGCGGCACATTCCATTTTGACCACGTGCCCCAAATGCTCCAGGACACGCTTGACGCGATGGACCTTGAGCTGGACGACGGGGATATCGTCGTCAGCCGCACCATCCGTTCCAACGGCCGCTCCACCTGTTCGGTGCAAGGCACCGCCCGCACGCGCGCCGAGCTGGCCAAATTGGGGCTTGTCCTGGTCGATATCAGCGCCCAGCGTGACCACCAGAGCCTGTTTTTGCCAACCAAGCAGAGGGAGGTGCTCGACTCGGCGAGCGGGGACGAGAAGGAGCTCGAAGCGTACCAGTCGGCGTGGAAGGAGCTCGAGACGCTGCGTTCCTCCTACGAGGAGCTTTCCTCCTTGGTCGCCGCCAGCAAGCGCGAGCGGGATTATCTTGCCTTCGCCGTGGGCGAAATCGAGAAGATGCGCGTCCGTCCCGGCGAGGACGAACAGATCGCCCGGCAGCTGGAGGTGATTGGCGCCTATGAGCAGATTCATGACCACGTGGAGGAAGCTGTCCGCCGGCTGCATGAGGAAATGGACGGAACCAGCACGCTGGAAGGGCTCCGGGCCGCGACCAAAGAGACCGCTGAGGCTTCACGGAGCGACGAACGGCTCGTCTCCCTTTCCTCCCGCCTGGAGAGTTGCGCCATCGAATGCCAGGATATCTACGAGACGCTTCGCGACTATCTCGACCATATGAGCTTCAGCCAGGAGAGGCTGGACCAGCTGCAGAGCAGGCAAAGCTACCTGAAAAGGCTGATGAAGAAGTACGGGCCGACGCTGGATGACGTGATCAGGTACCACGCCGAGGCGAAAGCCAAGCTCGAGGCGGGAACCCACGGGGAAGAGCGGTTGGAGGAACTGTCAGAGAAGATCAGGCAGGGCAGGAAGGTGTTGCAGGAGAAGGCGCTTGCGCTTTCTACCGCCCGCAAGAAGGCGGCGGTAAGGCTTGGCAAGGAGGTGGAGCGGGTGCTGCAGGGGCTGGGCATGGCCCAGGCCACCTTCACCATCAAGGTCACCGCCGTGGAATGCGGCCCTTGGGGGGCCGATGAGGTATCCTTCGACATCTGCGCCAACCCGGGACTTGAGTCACGGCCGATCAGCCAAGTCGCCAGCGGTGGCGAGCTCAGCCGCATCCTGTTGGCGCTTACCGCGGTATTGAAGGCCGACGATGTACCGGGAACCCTGGTCTTCGATGAGATCGACAGCGGCATCGGCGGCGCTGTAGCCGTCGCAGTGGGGCAGGAGCTCAAGCGGCTCAAGCAGAGCCACCAGGTCATCGCCATCACCCACCTTGCCTCTATCGCGGCCATGGCTGACAACCAGATGGTGGTCAGCAAGAAGGTGGAGAAGGGACTGTCCTTCAGCTCGATCAGGCCTGTGGAAGGCGAGGACCGGGTAAGGGAAATCGCCCGTATGCTCAGTGGAGACACGGGCGAGGTCACCCTTATGCACGCCAGATCGCTTCTGCGAAGTTCAGCTCTCTGAGCAGGAACCGGAACGCCTCAGTGGGCCGTTTCGGCCGGATATCCCAGATGGTCTCCTGGATCTCGGTCAGGTCGACCCCCATGTGCTTCTCGCGAATCACATGGAAGAAATCCGTCAGGATTGCCGCCAGGGAGTCATCCACCTCGCGCGCCTGACGGAGTTTCTCGCACATCTGGTGCGTCCATTCGTACAGCAACGAGTTGACCCGTTCCTTGTCGACCGGCCTCTGGGCTTTCGACAGGTACTTCACGATATCCATGAATGGCTGCTTCATCTGCTTCCAGAAGGCGAGGGAATTCCGGACCATCATGCTCTGGATCGCGACGAACGAGAGGCCGAGCACCTCGCTTTCCAATATGTCCATCGCGCGATACTTGCTTGGAGTGGCCATCTGGCTGTAATCGGCGATCTTGCGGGAGAAGTCGACACATTCCTCGAAGTCCATCGTCGAGAGCCTGCGGGCAATCAGGCCATTGAACCGCTTGGTCATCTTCTTGGTGAAGTCAACCGGACCAAGAGGGCCGCAGAAAAGCTGGCTTTTGTTGGACATGTTCATCACAATGACCATGATCAGCTGCGTGGCGGTCTCGGTCGACGGAATGCGGTGGTACTTGGCCTGGTAGTCCGTCAGGTTGCCACGGTCGGTGAAACGGATTTCACCCTCTGATGCCCCGGTGAGCTGGAACCTGCCGTATGTCACGGCGGGATCCTCGCTTCCCAGTATTCTTCCGTATCCAAAGAAGAGTGCGGCCTCGACAGGTCCCTTCAACGCCCTGTCCTCGCTCATGGCGATGGTTTTCCCGGTACCGTCCTTCGCGACGTTGCAGAGCGCCTTGTCGAGGATCTGGTAGAAGAGCGGATGAAGGTCCTCTCCGGAAAGGTCTTGGCAGAGCTCGATCGAGTGGAGCGCGTAGGCGATATCCTGACGTGGCTCGATCCCGTTGAGGTCGTTGAAGAACCAGCCGCAACTGGTGAAGGAGTACATGGAGAAAAGGACCATCTCGCAGACCATCGCGATTTGGCGCTCCTTGCCTTTGGCAGAATTCCCGAAGGTGGCGATGAAATCGGAGAGGGAAAGCTGCCCGCAGGCAACCTCGGCGTACCGCTGCAGCATGGTGTAGACGTCAAGTCCTACCAGCTGGGTGGAAAGCTGTCCGGCCCGTTCCATCACCTTGCGGTGCACTTGGTTGCACGCGTCTCTGAGGGGTGTGCGCCATTTCTGGTTCCATCCCGGCTCCCCTCCGGTGTGACAGCCGCAGTCCTTGTACCAGCGGCTGACGCCATGGCTGCAGGACCAGGAGGTACCCTTGCCGTCTTCGCCGGAAAGGAGTCTGGCGTGCAGGACGGCAGGGTGCTCCTCAAGGAAGGCTCCATAGTTGGTCAGGGTGAACTCGTCTCCCGCATTGACCTTCTTGACCAGCGCGCAGAGGGCCATGTCCCCGTAGGGCTCGTGGTGGCCGTAAATCTCTCCGTCGGTAGCCGTGTGGACCAGCATGGCGCCCGTCTCGTTCTTCATCTCGACAAGACGCTCGTACAGTTGGTCCGCGCTTTGCAGGAAATGGCCGAAACTGATGCCGCTGGCAAGGTCGGGCTGATAGAAGAACGCGGCGATCCGGCCGCCTTCGGCCCCGGTGAGGATGTATGGCTGGTCGCTTGGGGCCGGCTTGCCCTCGAGCGGCACCATCACGCCCTTGCCGTTTTCCACTGCCTCGCACTGCCAAGGGGAAAGGATGACGAACTTGACCCCATGCTTGGAAAGCAGGTCGATGACGGTGGGGTTGATGGCGCATTCGGGGCACCAGAACCCCTCGCTCTTGCGTCCGAACCATTTCTCGAAGACATCCAGAGCCCAGACAATCTCCAGCTCCGCGTCTTTTGGGTCGTCAAGCGGAAGGATCGTGTGGTTGAATCCTTGGGCGATCGCGTTGCCGTGGCCGAGCCTTCTCACGCTTTCCTTGTCGGCCTCGATGATCGACCGGACTGTCTCCGGATGCTTCTCCTGCATCCAGGAAAGCAGGGTGGGGCCGAAATTGAAACTGATCGAGGCGTAGTTGTTGTCGATGGAGCCGATGGCGCCTTTGCTGTCAAGATAGCGGCTATGGGCGTTGGCCCGGTAGCAGGAATCCCAGATATTCTCGTTCCAGTCATCGTAGGGACTGGCGGTTTCTTGCAGGTCGATGATGCCGGTACGCGGGTTTTCCCGTGGCGGCTGATAAAAATGTCCGTGCAGGATCAGGTAAGACTTCATGGCTGTTCAGCCTACCAGTTTATGGAGAATTTTCAACCGATGCGGCCCGCATCCGGTAAAAAAAGGGATTGCATTACGACGGGAATGCGCTGGATTTCGTCGGCTGTCTCGCTCACAACTAGGAGGGAAGCCGGAGAAGACCGGGTCTTGGCCGAAGGCCATTTCTTTTTGCATTTCCGACCGCACCGTCGCTTTTCTTCTCCTGCTGGAAACAATGAGGCCGTCGCTTTCGTCTGTAGCAGGCTTTTGCGACGGCCCCGCATCTCACCACTGCTTGCGGAATTCCTTGGGAACGCGCTTCGCGCCATCCCAGAGGATCTGCCGGAAGTTGATCGGGTCGGTGTTGCCCTCGCTGTTGACGAGCAGCACCTGGCTCTGTCCATCCAGCCCAAGCTCCTCCACCAGGCCATGTGCCTTGTCCTCGGTCATCAGGGAATACAGGGCCCCGAGGGTGATGGCGCCGCTCTCGCCGCTGATGATGAACTCATCGCCCTTCAGGGGTACGGCGTAGATGCGCATGCCACGGGCGGCGATGTAGTCGGGCACCTTCATGAAGACGTCGGCGTCGCTACGGAGCACCCTCCAGGCCAGCGGGCTCGGCTCACCACAGGCGAGACCTGCGCAGATGGTGTTCAGGGCGCCGTCGACGGTGTGCGGCTCCCCGTCGTTCACTTCGGCGGACTTGTACAGACAGGCCGCACGGTCAGGCTCGACGACGATGAACTTCGGCGGGTTGTCCGGGAAGAGGGCGGAATAGAAGCCGATGACCGAGGCGGCCAACGCGCCGACACCAGCCTGGATGAAGATGTGGGTCGGGCGGGTGATGCCCAGTCCCGCCAGCTGCTCCTGGCATTCCAGGAACATGGTGGTGTAGCCCTGCATGATCCAGGTCGGGATTTCCGTGTAGCCCGGCCAGGAGGTGTCGCTGACGACCGTCCAGCCGTGCGCCTTCGCGTCCATCGTCAGCTGGCGTACCGCATGGTCATAGTTGCCGGGAATGACACGCACGATGGCGCCATACTGCCGGATCGCGTCGATACGGGGCTGGCTGGTGCCGCTGTGCACGTAGATCACGCATTTGTAGCCGAGCTTGCTGGCTGCCCATGCGACACCGCGGCCATGGTTTCCGTCAGTCGCGGCCGCGAAGGTGATGTCGCCGGCTTTCGCTTTGGCTTCTTCGCTGGTCATGTAGGCGAACGTCATCTTCTCGTCGCCGACGCCAAGTTTCTTCTGGATCAGCCGGAACAAGGCGAAGGAACCGCCGAGGACCTTGAAGCTGTTCAGCGTCAGGCGTTGGCTTTCGTCCTTCACGTAGATGCCGCCAAGTCCCAGCATATGTGCCAGATTGGAAAGGGCGACCAGGCGGGTCTGGTTGTAACCAGGAATCTGCCGGTGGAAGGCACGCGCGGTGCGCGCGACCGACACGGGAAAAAGCTGTTGCGCGACAGAAATGTCCTGATGGGCGTTCGGCCGTACAATCCACGAAAAATCAAGTTGCTGCTCATCCATATCAGGGAAATCCTCACTTACGATACACTAAGCATATGTCTTGTGAGAACATATTGCAAGTAGCGCTAAATAAAACAGAAAAATTGCGTAGAATGGTAATATTTTTCGAAGAAACTAGTGACATCCTCAATATTTTGCAAACAGTTTGGCGCCTTGCCCTGTGTTGACTTGTTGCCTTTTTTTTTCTTAATCTGTAAAGGATTTTAGTGCGGGGGTACGCATGGTACTGATTAATCTCGGTGCGCTTTCCGACAGCGAGCTACGTTACATAGCCCAGCAGGAAGGTTTTGGGGATTGGGAAGATGCAGATCGGGAAGATCTCATCGAACGTCTTCAGGAAAAGTATGAGGATGAGGATAATCCTGTCCCCGAGACAAAAGGCGCTGGCACCACGCGCCGGTATCTCACATCTTTGACCGACTTCGGCATGGAGGCATCTTCCTCCGACGAACTGCCTGGGGTCGAGAAACTGCCGGCCGACTACAACTCGACTTCCATCCATCTCCTGATCCGGGATCCCCAGTGGGCCTATGTCTACTGGTCGATCGCGCCCGCTACGAGGGAGACGCTGGATGACAAGAACGGGTGCGGCCTGTTCCTGAGGGTGCAGCTGCAGCAGGAAGGTGCGGGAACCCCGGTCCACTTCGACATCGAGGTGGGCCTGAACGACAACGAGTGGAACATCAACCTGGACGACAGCTCCGGAGTCTATACCGTCCTGCTCTGCTACCGCCAAGCTGACGACACCATCCAGCAGCTGGCGAGCAGCGGCAGTGTCGCCATGTATCGCCCCTACTGGGCGGACCACTATGCGGAAATCGGGGCGGAGGCGGACTTGTTCAACATCTACTTCTCCAGCCTTGTGACCCGGAGCGGGGAACCGGTGGACAACCAGATCATCCGCAACATCGCCCGCATTTTCACCGAGGGGGAGCGCAATGCCAAAAACTAACTATGTCGCATTCATTTTGAACGCGCACCTTCCCTATGTGCGCCATCTGGAGTATCCCCGTTTCCTGGAAGAGGACTGGTTGTACGAGGCGATCTGCGAGACGTACCTGCCGATGATCCGGATGCTGAACCGCATCGCCGACGACCAGCTGCCGGTCAAGCTGGTCATCAGCGTCAGCCCCACCTTGGCTACCATGCTTGGCGACGAGCCGTTGCAGGAACGGTTCCTCGCCTATCTGGAAAAGCACATCGAGCTGGGCCAGAAAGAGGTCCAGAGAACCGCCAGCGAGCAGCGCGAGTACGCCGAGATGGCCCAGGAGTACCTGAGCAGGTACCAGAGCGACCTCGAGGACTTCGAGGCCTGCGGACACAACATCCTTGAGAGTTTCCGCCGGCTCGAGGAGCGGGGGGTGGTCCAGCTGATCACCACCGCCGCGACCCACGCCTATCTTCCGCTCTACCAGGAGTTCCCTGCCGCCATCAACGCGCAGATTGACCTTGGCATCAAGAGCCATCTGGAGAATTTCGGCCGCATGACCCGCGGCTTCTGGCTGCCGGAGTGCGGCTACTTCCCTGGTCTGGAACGCTACCTGAAGGTCAAGGGAGTGCAGTGGTTCCAGTGCTCCAGCCAGAGCATGCTGCTGTCCCCCGACCGCGTGGACGCCGGCAACCTGCGCCCGATCCGCTGCCCCAACGGGGTCGCGGCTTTCCCGCGCGACTACGAGCTGACCAGCCTGGTCTGGTCCAACACCGAAGGGTATCCCTGCGATCCCCACTACCGCGAGTTTTACCGGGATATCGGCTACGACCTTCCGATGGATTACATCAGAGATTACATCGATGCCAGCGGACAGCGTATCTTTACCGGATTCAAGTACTGCGCAATCACCGGCAAGACCAACGAGAAGGTGCCCTATGTCCCCAGCATCGCCAAGGACCTGGTCAAGGTGCATGCCTCGAACTTCCTGTACAACGTCCAGGACAAGGCGCGCCGTACCAGCAAGCTGATCGGGGAGAAGCCGTTCTTCACGCTTGCCTTCGATTGCGAGCTCTTCGGCCACTGGTGGTACGAAGGCATCGACTGGCTGGAGCAGGTGCTCCGTCAGTCCTGCGCCGATGGGTGCACTACCGAGATGACCACGCCGAGCCTCTTCCTGGAGACCAAGCCGAACCTGCAGACTGCCAGGCCGGCATATTCTTCCTGGGGAGTCGGCGGCTTCAGCAGCACGTGGCTGGATGGGAGCAACCAGTGGATCTACCGGCACGTCTTCGAGGCGATCAAGCGCATGGGAGAGCTGGCCGAGCGGTTCCCCGACCAGGCCAGCCTGAAACAACGCTTCCTCAACCAGGCGGCGAGGGAAGTGCTTCTGTCCATGGCGAGCGACTGGCCCTTCATCATGTACAACAAGAGCGACGCGACCTACGCGAAGAAACGCTTCGAGGGCCATCTGGAGAACTTCAACGTCGTCTACAGCAACATGTGCAAGAATGCCGTGAACACCGAATGGCTGGTCAAGGCGGAGCGCAAAGACTTGATTTTCAAGGACATCAATTACAACATCTTCCGTGGCTAAGGCTTGATGCTGGAAGCATTTGGGGCTCGCTGTGAGGCGGGCCCCTTTTCGTGTTGCAAGAAAAAGCAGGGAGTTCCTCGCACGGGCGGTATCCCCATGAGGAGACCGTATCCGCTCTCGGCTTTCCCTGCATGTCCACCATGGCCCTTCCTGCCTGGAAAAGCAAGTTCATCCCCAGGACATGGGGGTTCCGTTTGTGTAGTAGTCCTTCGGTTTTCTTTCAAGCTTGCCGACAAAAACACCGGATTCGTCCTTGAGGTGTGGTGGGGAAGAGTGTAGATTTGTGGTACAAAGTGGAATAAATTTCCATCTTTGTGGGAGAAATCTTCGAAGGAGTGGGACATGCTGACCGGTGAATTCCGGGTATCCATTGACGACAAGGGAAGGGTTTCGGTCCCGAGCAAGCTGCGCGCCGCCATCGGTGGCGACAGCCTGTATGTGACCAAGGGCCTGGAAAATTGTCTCTGGCTGATGCTCCCCGCCTATTTTGAGAAACTCGCCGAGATCATCCAGCCGGGTCCTGGTTCCGCCTTTGACCGGAACCGCAGGTACATGCAGCGCCTGATCATCAGCCCTGCCCAGCAGGTAGAAATCGACCGCGCCGGGCGCATCAACATCCCTCCCACGCTCAGGGACTTCGCCGGTCTCGAGCTGAAGAAGGAGTGCACGCTCCTTGGGTCGGGAACCTATCTCGAGCTCTGGAACGCCGACGCGTATGACAAGTATCTCGAGGACGCCCAGGCCTCGTTCGACCAAGCCGCCGAGAGCCTCAGCGAGCAGCTGAACATGCTGGGGAGGGAATGAGATGGAATACGTGCACTACCCGGTGATGTACCACGAAGTCCTTTCCTACCTGGTTCCCCAACGGGACGACGCCTTGATGGTCGACTGCACCACCGGCGAGGGCGGGCATACCCGGCTTTTCCTGGAGAAATACCCCCATCTGCATGTCACCGGTCTGGACCGGGACAGCGGGATCCAGAAGAAGGCCATAGCCCGCATGCAGCCCTTCGGAGAACGGTTCACGCCGGTCAACACATGGTTTGACGATTACTGGGAAACCTACCAGGGTCCCAAGGTGGACCTCGTGCTGTTCGACCTGGGTATCTCCTCCTATCACTTCGCAGAGTCGGAACGGGGCTTCTCCTTCCAGAAAGAGGAAGAGCTGGACATGCGTCTTGACCTGCGCCAGAGCCTGAGCGCGGAGACGGTGGTCAACACCTATCAGGAAGAGGACCTCGCGAACATGATCTACCGCTATGGAGAGGAGCGCTATTCCCGCCGTATCGCCCGTGCGATTGTCGAGGCGAGGGCGAAGGAGCGCATCGTCACCACCAAGCAACTGGCCGACATCATATTCCACGCGGTGCCCCCGCAGTACCGCTACGGCCACATCCACCCGGCGACACGAAGCTTCCAGGCAATCCGCATCGAGGTAAACCGGGAGCTGGACCGGATCGAGCCGGCCATACGGGGCGCGGTTGACGCGCTCCTGCCAGGCGGAAGGGTTGCGGTAATCACCTTCCACTCATTGGAGGACAGGTCGGTCAAATGGCTGTTCCGGGAGTTGGCCGGAGGCGACCAGCCGAAAGTGAGGATCCTCACCAAGCACCCAGTAGTGCCCAGCGAGGAGGAAATCGCAGAAAACAGCCCCTCGAGAAGCGCGAAGCTTCGGGTAGTGGAGCGGATATAAGGAGTCGGATATGCAGAGCGCAATCAAATATCAGTATCAAGAACCCTACCGGCAGCCTCGAAAGACTCCCGTCAGGGACTTCGAGCCCATCCCGCAGAAGGATACCATCGGAAAGGCGATGGTCATCGGCATGATCGTGTTCATCATGAGCGTGATTTTCTGCATCGTCTGGGAGGCCGCCGTCGCGCGATCCCTCGAGCTGCAGAAGCAGAGTTTGCAAACCACCATCAGAGAGCTGGACGAGCAGAAGCGCGACCTGCGCGCCATCATCGCCAGCCAGCAGATGCCGGAAGAGGTGGTCCGGCTTGCCATGCAGGACGACGTCCGCTTCGTCGCCATCGACCCGAAGCAGGCCATCAGGGTGGGGGGCGTAGACTGACATGAGGCTCAAGGATCCCTTCTCGCTCTTTTTAGTTGCGCGCGTGTGTGGCGGACGCCTGGTCCGCCCGAATGGCGCGTCCGTCGATTCCGTCTCCATTGACACCAGAAACCTGGAGAAGGGAGCCCTTTTCTTCGCTCTCGCCGGCGGGAACTGCGACGGTTCCCGCTTCGTCCCTCTGGCGGAATCGCTAGGCGCCCGCGCGGCGGTCATCGCCGAGAGCCGTGTCGCCGAGCTGCTTCCCGCCTGCTCGATTCCGCTGATCGCAGTCAAGGACACGCTAGGCGCATTGCAACGCTTTTCCGCCTGTGAATTGAACAAGTACACCCAGGTGGAGTATGTGGGAGTGACCGGCTCCTGTGGCAAATCGACGACCAAGGAGGCGATCAGCGCCATCCTTTCGGTCCATGGAAACACCGTCAAGACTCCCGGAAACCTCAATAGCGAGATCGGCCTTCCCCTGAGCGTCTTGCAAGTGGGCCCGGACACCCGCTATGGAGTCTTCGAGATGGGCGTCGACCACGTGGGGGAGATGGGCCGCATGCTTGATGTCATGAAGCCCGACGTGGCGGTGTTGACCAATATCGGCATCTCCCATTTGGAGAAATTCCATAGCCGGAGGGCCATCGCCCACGAGAAGGGGAAAATCTTCCATCCTGGCATCGGCGCCGGGTTCATCAGTCGTGGTTGTCCTTTCACCAGGCAGATCGAGAAGGAGCGCGGGTTCCTTTTGGGGTCGTTTGACGCGTCCGACCTGCTGGTTGAGGATCTTGGATTGGATGGTTGGCGGCTGAACATTGCGGACCAGCGATGTGTCGTGCACGTGTTCGGCCGCCATCTCCTCCATGACATCGCCGCCGCGGTGCGGGTGGCCCGCTACCTGGGTGTGCCGGATGTCGAGATTGCCGAGGGGCTGGACGGATTCAGGCCGATGGAGGGAAGGGCCACCGTGCTGAACGGCGAGGTGACCATCATCGAGGACTGCTACAACGCCAGCTTCGACTCGACCAGCTCCATGCTGGACACCATGGCCAAGGTCCCTTGGAAGGGGGCCAAGAAGGTGGTGCTCGGAACCATGAAGGAACTGGGAAGCGCAAGCGTTTCCGCCCACCTGGAAGTAGCGAGGCGCATCCTGCGCTGTGGCTTTGACGGTGCCTTCCTGTATGGCAAGGAGATGTGCGGTGCCTATGAGCTCCTGAAAAGGAGCGGCTACCAGGGCTCTCTCGCCTATACGGACGATTTTGACGACCTGCGCGACCAGGTGATCCATGGTGTCAGGCGCGGGGACCTTTGCCTGATCAAGGGCTCCCGGTCGATGGCGATGGAGCGTTTGATTCCGTTTCTGAGGCAGGTGGGGTGATGGCCGGTTTCCTTCTGGGTTTCTGCTTCACGTTGGTGCTTTCACTCTGCCTGCTCCATTCCAGGCTCAAGCTGGTGGTACGGATCAAGCCGGAGCTGAGGGACGTGCAGAAGTCGAAGAGCGGGACCCCTACGGTAGGGGGTATCGCCTTCATAGTTGCCACCACGATTGTTTCGCTCATCCTGCGCTTGAGCCCCGTCGAGCTGCTCTCCATGGGACTCTTTGCCTGCATCGGCCTGGTGGACGACCTGGAAAAGACCCACACCCGCAACGGTGACGGCATGAAGAGCGTCACCAAACTGCTCGCCCAGTTCCTCGCTGCGTTCCTGACCGTGCTGATGCTGGGATTGAACGATCTGATTGAAACGAATTCAAGCTACAGCGCCTTCGCCATCTGTTTCCTTGTCTACATGGTCAACGCGGTCAATATCTCCGACGGTCTGGACGGTTTGGCGACGCTGATGGCCCTTCCGGCCCTCTTGCTGGTTGCCGCATTCGACCATGATCCGTTCCTGTTGGCTTTTATCGGGTCCCTGCTGGGATTCCTGATCCTCAACGTGAAGCCCGCGAAGTATTTCATGGGTGATGCCGGCAGCCATGCCATCGGCGCGGTGCTCGCCTTGGCGGCGTTGGTGCATCATCGGGAAGGCCCCGTGCTGGTAGCGACGATTCCTTTCTTCGTGGAATTCCTCAGCTCGTTCGTGCAGATCGTCGCCATCCGGCTGTTCGGCCGGAAGGTGTTTGCCATCGCGCCATTGCACCATGACCTGCAAAAGCATGGATTGGGGGAAAGGACCACGGTCGCCATCTTTTTTCTGGCAAGCTTGTCGAGTACGCTGGTTGCTGTATGGCTGATGGGAAGGGGAGGGTTCGCGTGATGTTGGATGCCGACCAGTGGGATGCATCGAACCGCATGGCATCGCTGAGACAGGAGCGCCGCTATGGAGCGTTCACCTTCCTGTGCCTGGTCGTCTTCCTGACCTGTTTCGGCCTTCTCATGCTCTACAGTTCCTCGTATGACGAGGCAATCCGCCATGGCTTGCCCCACTATTACTTTTTCGTACATCAACTGGCATTTGTCGTGCTCTCGGCTTTCGTCGGCGTTGTCGTCTACTACCTACCAATCAAGGTGCTGAGGATGTTGACTATTCCGATGGTGGTGGTCGCCTTCCTGCTGATGCTGCTCAGCCTGTTCACCCCGCTGGGGGTGGTGGTCCTTGGCGCCCGCCGCTGGATCCGGCTCGGTCCGCTTTCCCTGCAACCGAGCGAGCTGGTCAAGGTGGCGTCCATCTTCTTTATCGCAGACTGGTACTCGAGGAATCTTACAAGGATGGTCCGCTATCTGGTGCCGATGGCGGTGATGCTGCTTTTCGCTGTCCTGATCCTGATGCAGCGGGATTTCAGCACGACGATCGTCTATCTCTGCCTTTGCCTGGCGTTGCAGATGGCGGCAGGCCTTCATTTCGGCATCCTGCTCCTTTCCTTGGCCGTCATCTTTGTGCCCAGCATCCTGGCGATTCTGACCGCCCCCTACCGCATCCAGCGCATGGCTTCGTTCCTTTTCCCGGGAATCGACCGCAGCGGCGCTTCCTACCAGGTGGACAGCGCCTTGAAGGCGATCCGGAACGGGGGCCTGTTCGGAGTCGGACTGGGCTCCGGGACCTATAAGCTGGGAATCCTCCCCGAGGTGCAGAATGATTTCATTTTCGCTTCGATGTGCGAGGAACTGGGACTGTTCTGGATGCTTTTCCTGCTCGCCCTTTTTCTGCTTTTCGCCATTCTGGGATATCGGAGCTTCGCTCAGATGGTCCACCATGACCGCTTCCTCGGATATGTGGATTTCGGCCTGACCACCCTGATCATCAGCCAGGTGGTGATCAACGTCTCGGTCGTCACCGGCCTGCTGCCTCCGACCGGCATTCCTCTTCCTTTCTTCAGCCAAGGGGGGACGAACCTGTTCGTCACCCTCGTCTCCAGCGCGGTGCTTTTCAAGATCATGGTCGAGCTCGGCAGACAGCCGGTTCCAGGCGATGCGCGCGGGACTGGCAAGAGCGTCAGTTTTCCGGTGAGGAACCCATGAAGGCGGCCCGTATCGCGGTCACGCTGGTGCTGGCCGGCATGCTTGCCTGTGTCGGCGTGTATACGCTGAAATACATTCCCGCGTTCGTCGTCAACCAGGTGCTCCTGCAGGAGGAGCAGGGAAGGGCGCTTCCCAAGGGGGTGATGGAGGTGCTTGCCTCCCAGAAAGGCAAACCCTTGTTCGGCGAGACCAAGGGGGAGCTTTCCAAAGCGCTGTCCCAGGAGCCGCTCATCGCCCGTTTTTCCATCAGCAGGAAGCTTCCCGACAAGTTTTCCGTGAAGGTTTCCCTGCGTCCCCTGGAGGCCATTTTGGTGGTTGCCGAAGGAGACGTCACCCAGAAACTCATGGGGCTGGAAGGAAAGAGCCTGTATCCCATCGGGATGGCCGATAGGGACATCTATCCGGACTCGGTGGTCCGCATCGTCATCACCCCTTCCTACGCGGCGATGATCGAGGGCTACGGAGTGGATGACGGACTGGTCAACGTGGTCCGGTATCTGGGATCGCTGCAGGGCAATATGTCCTTGATAACGATGGTCAAATACGATAATAATAGTAGCAATAGATTAGGTAGAGTGGTACTGCAGCTCGCAAGCCTGCATGCAGAGGTTTGTATCCGTGAAGAAGTCACCCCAGAATTGATGCGCAAGGCCATCGACGTGGTTGCCAGAGAGGAGCGGGGACTGTTGCATTTGGACAACGAATGGACACGGTACGACGTCTATGCGTCAGGCATTGTGCGCCGCTAGCGGAGGATCTTGATGGCTGGCGATAAGATGTTGATGGGGCTGGATATCGGCTCGAGCAAAATCCGGTGCGTGATTGGGAGTGTCAACCACGACGGACAGCTGATGGTCGATTCCATTTGCGAGCGCCCAAGCGAGGGCGTGCGCAACGGCTCCATCGTCAATATCGAGCTTACCCTGAAGGCCATCAGCAGCGTGGTCAACGAGGCGGAACTCCAGGCTGGCGCGGAGCTGACCGAGGTGATCATCGGTATCGGCGGCGAAAACATCGTCTGCGTCCCCAGCAACGGGGTGGCGGGAATCAAGGGAAACGGACAGGAAATCAAGCAGGAGGACGTGATGCGTTCCCTGGAAGTCGCCCGTTCCTTCGAGCTTCCCCCTGACCGGGAGATCATCCACACCTTGGTACAGGAGTTCAACATCGACGGACAGGGCGGCATCAAGGATCCGATCGATATGCTCGGCCACCGTCTGGAGACCAAGGCGCTGATCGTCACCGCCTCCGCCTCCATCGCCCAGAACAAGCGCAAGTGCGTCATGCGCAGCGGCCTGAACATCCGACGCATGGTGCTGCAGAGCCTTGCCGACAGCGAGGTGGTGCTTTCTCCCGAGGAAAAGGAGATGGGCGTCATCCTGATCAACATCGGTGGCGGCACCAGCAACATGATCGTCTACAGCCACGGGGCCCCGCAGTACGTCGCGGGAATCAATGAGGGCGGGGATCTGGTGACGAGCGACCTCGCCCAGATCCTCAACAAACCCCGACAGATGGCGGAGCAGATCAAGTTCGACAGCGGTTTCAGCTACGTTCCGTCGGTTCCTCCCGAACAGATGGTGACCATTCCCTCGGTGCAGGGCATGCCGGCGATCGTCATGCCCAAGCGCGAGCTTTCCCGCATCATCGAGGCCCGCATGGCGGAGATTTTCAGCCGTCTGCAGCAGGGCATGGCAAAGGCGGGAGTAGGTGGCAGCTATGGCGGTGGCGTGGTGCTGGTAGGGGGCGGATCGCTCCTTTCCGGCGTGACCGACCTCGCCCATGAGATTTTCGGTATTCCCGCCCGCCTTGGCTTTCCCGAGGCGATCGGCGGGCTGGATCGGAATTACATCAATCCCGGGTACACGACCGTCCTCGGGTTGCTGAAGTACGAGGCCAAGAAACTGGGAGAGCAGCAACAGCCCAGACGTCGCCACGAGGGCGATCGGGTTGGCAGTCAGGAATCGGTGGCATCTCGCATCAAGGGATTCTTCCGTACGTTGTTTTGAGGGTAGACGATATGGGTAGCGATACTTCTTTGGATTTCGGCATGCTTGATGTGGAAGACATGGTCAAGGACGAGCAGACTGCCTCGACCGTCATCAAGGTCGTGGGTGTCGGTGGCGGTGGTGGAAACGCCGTCAACCGCATGATCGCGAGCGGACTGAAGAAGGTCCAGTTCGTCGCCATGAACACCGACATGCAGGCTCTGCAACGCTCCAACGCCCAGGTCCGTCTCCCCATCGGAAGGGAACTGACAGGAGGCCTTGGCGCAGGAGGCCAGCCTGAGGTCGGCGAGAAGGCCGCCCAGGAAAGCAAGGAAGAAATCAAGAAGGAGCTGGAGAACGCCGACATGGTCTTCATCACTGCCGGAATGGGCGGTGGCACCGGCACCGGCGCGGCTCCGGTCGTCGCCGAGATCGCCAAGAGCTGCAACGCCTTGACGGTCGCCGTCGTCACCACGCCCTTCGCGTTCGAGGGCAGGAAGAAGATGATGCTGGCCCAGCAGGGCTTGGCGAAACTCCGGAAGAATGTCGACACCCTGATCATCATCCCCAACCAGTACCTGTTGAAGGTGGTGGAGAACAACACCCCGATCAAGCAGGCCTTCCTGATGGCGGACGAGGTGCTCTTCATGGGCGTCGAGGGAATCAGCGAGCTGATTACCGAGCCAGGCGAGATCAATATCGACTTCGCGGATGTGCGCACCGTCATGAAAGGCAAGGGTGACGCGCTGATGGGTATCGGTTTTGGCGAAGGCGCCAATCGTGCCGCTGACGCCGCCCGCCAGGCAATCAGCAACCCGTTGCTGGAGAACGCTTCGATTGCCGGGGCCAAGAACGTGCTGGTCAACCTTTCGGGTAGCGAGAACCTGACCTTGCAGGAATATCAGGACGTCGTCGAGATCATCACCGAGAACTGTGCCGAAGACGCCCTGATCATCGCCGGCCAGGCCTTCAACCCGGAACTGGGGGACCGTATCAAGGTGACGGTGGTCGCCACCGGTTTCGAGGAGCGCAAGGAGGTGGTGGGTGCGGAGATGAACCTGAACCGCCACCCGGCTTCCAGCCAGGCCACCCAAAGCCAGCCGAGCACGATGGGTAACCCGTTCCTCACAGGTGCCGCCGCCCAGACGCAGAACGCCCCGGAGCCACCGAGAAGCGAGATGGCAACTCCGCTGAAGCAGGCGATGAACCCGATTGTGGAGCGCAAGCCGCAGCAGCAACCCCAGCCGCAGCCTGAACAGCCCCAGCCGGGTACCATCCAGGTCAACCGCTGGCAGGACCTGCAGAAGCAGCTGGGAAAGACCAACTTTGGCGGAGAGGATGGTGATTACTCCATTCCTGCCGTCCTTCGCTTCGGTCAAGGCAACAACAACCAGCAGCAATGAGACCTGAAGACAAGGAGCTGAGCGATCAGTTCGCCGACTATCTGTACGTGGAGCGGCGCCTCGCGAAGGCGACCGCTCTCGTCTATCTACCGGTCGTCAGCCGTTTTCTCGAATATGTCGAGAAGCAGGGACTTGATGTATCGACCTTGGCGGTCGCCGACGTTGAACGCTTTCTTGTCGGGATCCGTGAGAACGAGGGGACAAGCGGACGCACGGTTGCCAAATACCTTTCCGCCCTGAAGACGTTCTTCTCCTTCCTGGTCAGGGATCACATCCGTCCGGACAATGTCGCCAGGCAGCTCAGGGCTCCCAAACTCGGGAGCAGGCTTCCGGAGGTGGTCTCTTCCGGGAAGCTGGAAAAACTCTTTGCCGACATCCCCGGCGACACGTTGCTCGGGCGGCGCGACCAGGTCATGCTCGAGACGATCTTCGGCTGTGGATTACGCGCGAGCGAGGCGATCTCGCTCAAGGTGAGCGACATCCAGGACGGAAGCCTGAGAGTTCTGGGCAAACGCGGCAAGATGCGCCTGGTCCCGATTCCCAGCGAGGTGCGACAGCTTCTCGTCCAGTATCTGGGCGAGGTGAGACCCAAGCTGCTCGGGCCGCATTCCACGGAGCGCCATCTCTTTGTCGGACGCAGAGGGACGGGACTGACCCGCCAAGGCGTGACCAAGCGGTTGAAGGAATACGCCGCGAAGGAAGGCATCGACATGCATCTCCACACCCTGCGGCACAGCTACGCCACCAGCCTGCTTTCCCGCGGGGCCGACCTGCGCAGCGTCCAGATGCTGCTTGGGCATAGCGACATCAAGACCACCCAGATTTATACCCATGTGGACACCCAGGACCTCGAGGAAGCCTACGAAGCCTGGCACGAGGAGGATGACGACCTATGAATCTCCAGATACTCTGGGTTCTCTGCCCTTTGATTTTTCTCGCCGGTCTGGTGGACGCGATCGCCGGAGGCGGGGGGCTGATCAGCTTGACCGCCTATTCCTTTTTCTTGCCGCCTACCGTGGCGCTTGGAAACAACAAGTTCTCGTCGACCTGCGGCACCTTGGTGGCAACGGTGCGGTATGTCAAGAACGGGGATATCGACTGGAGGGTGGCCCCCCTCGCGTTGGCCGGCGCCATCGTCGGGTCCTTGGCCGGCAGCCGCCTCGCCCTTTTCCTTGACGGTGTGTACCTGCAGTACCTGCTGTTGGTCCTGGTCCCCGTCATCGGCATCCTCACCTTCCTGAAGCCCGATTTCGGCGCCGCCAAGGAGTGCAGGCACATGTATCTGGTCAGCCTGCTGACCGGCCTCGTCATCGGCATGTATGATGGCTTCTTCGGTCCGGGTACGGGCATGTTCCTGACCTGGATGTTCAGCGCGGTAGTGGGCTTGGAGCTGATCAAATCGGTCGGCACCACCAAGATCGTCAATCTTTCCAGCAATATCGCCGCCATCGCGACCTTCATCTGCAACGGCAACGTGGACTATCGGATCGGTGTCCCTTGCGCCTTGGCGTCGATTGCCGGGGGCTATGTGGGCAGCGGCCTTGCCCTCCACAAGGGAGCGAAGGTGATCAAGCCGATGCTGGCCGTGGTGCTTGTCCTGCTGTTCCTCAATATCGTGCGGAACCTGTTCTTCTGATCGTTTTCCCGGAAACGCCGGTATCATAGGGTATGACCATTCTGTCACCCCGCGATACGGGGTACCCCGAGCGGTTGGCCCTGCTCGACGCGCCCCCTCTTGTGTATGCAAGCGAGCCGCTTTCCATCGGTTCCGATGCCTGCGTCCTTTTCGCCGGCACCCGTAGTCCCGACCATCAGGCGTTTCATGACGCCTGGGTCTGGTCGTTGCGCTTCGCCCGCTTGGGATGGCGGGTGGTCACGAGCGGGGAGGGCGGTTGTGACCTGGCGGTGCGGCGGGCGCTTGCGGGCTCGGGTTTCAAGCCGATTGTCACCGTTGCGGGCGGGCTGCCGGCGGGAGGGGACGGAAAGATGGTCTTGGTCTCTCCGTTTCCCCAAGGGACGATCCGGAACAGGGAAAGCCTGCTGGGAAGGAACGCCTTCTCCGCAAGCCTTTGCCACCTGACCGTCATCGTCCAGGCGCCCCTGCACAGCGGCTCCCTCTTGGTCGCCCGTGACGCGCTCGACTCGGGGGGCGAGGTGCTGCTCTTGCCCTGTGCCGTCGGGAAAGGGGTCCAGCATGCAGGAGGAAACCGTCTGCGGGAGGAAGGAGCTCCGATCCTCAGAGGGTGTGTCAACCGGACGAGCTTCGTGGTAGACTCAGCCTATGGATTTGATTGAGGAGTTCTTGTGCTATCTGCGGGACGTGCGGAACTACAGTCCCCACACCGTGACCGCATACGAGTTCGCGATCCGGCGCTTTTCCGCCTTCTGCAAGGAGTATCGGCTCGCTCTTGAGGATGTGGTCGACTCGGACGCCAGGACCTACGTCAGGAGCATCCACGAGCAGGAAATCTATCGGGATGCGTCGCTGAACCAGCACTTGTCGGCTCTCAGGACGCTGTATGACTGGCTTTGGAAGCGGGGCGTGGCCAAGGCGAACCCCTTTGACGAGATTTCGGTCCGGAAGGTCCAGGACCACTTGCCATCGGTGCTTGACCGGAACGAGCTGAAGCAGCTTTTCTCCATCGAGACCCCGGACTTCCCCAGCCTGCGCAACCTGATGTTGTTCCGTTTCCTCTACGACACCGGCTGCCGTATCGGCGAGGCGGTGTCGGTCCGGTCCAAGGACATCGACCGTTCAAGCCGGCGCATCCTGATTACCGGCAAAGGGGACAAGATGCGCTACGTCTTCTTCACCGAAAAGACCAAGGATCTGATGGAGAGGTATCTGGAAGAGAAGGACCGGCTCCAGGCCAGGCTCGGGGTGACGGAGCCGGCTTTGCGGGAACTCTTCTTTGTCTCCGACAAGGGAAAGCAGTTGCCGATGAGCTCCATTCATACTATGTTTGAGACGTACAGGTTGCGATTCGGGTGGCAGAAGGATTTCACGCCACACGTGCTGAGACACACCTATGCGACTCGGCTCTTGGAGCATGGAGCCGACATCAGGACGGTCCAGGCGATGCTCGGCCACGCATCCATCTCCACGACGCAGATGTACACCCATGTCACCCAGGCAAGGCTCCGCCAGGTCGTGGATGACTGCCATCCCTTGGGAAAGAAGGATTGACGCACACATGGAACAATTGAAAGGAACGACAATCATCGCTGTCCGCAAGGACGGGAAGGTCGCCATTGCGGGTGACGGACAGGTCACGCAGGGAAACAGCGTGGTCCTGAAGGGCAACGCGCACAAGGTGCGCAGGCTGTACGATGGAAAGGTGGTCATCGGCTTTGCCGGCGGCACGGCTGACGCCTTCACGCTGAGCGAGCTTTTCGAACAGAAGCTCAGGCAGTTTTCCGGCGATATCACCCGTGCGGCGGTGGACTTGGCCAAGCAATGGAGGACCGACAAGCAGATGCGGCAGATGGAGGCGATGATGCTGGCCACCGACGGGAAGAAGATTTTCCTGATCGACGGGGTAGGCGATGTCATCGACCCCCAGGGGGATTGCATCGGCATAGGCAGCGGAGGCAATTTCGCCTATAGCGCCGCCTTGGCCTACCTGGATTGCGCTCCCCAGCTCTCGGCGGCGGAGATCGCCCGCAAGAGCATCGAGATCGCCAGCCAGATCTGTATTTTCACCAATTCCAACATTATCGTTGAGGAACTTTGATTCATGGAAGCAATCGCTACGTTACAGAAAAACCTGGACAACATGACTCCGAAGGAGATTGTCCAGGAGTTGGACAAATATATCATTGGTCAGGAAAAGGCGAAGCGCACCATTGCCGTCGCCATCCGCAACCGTTCCCGCCGGCGCAAGCTGCCTGCGGAAATCCGTGACGAGGTATCGCCGAAGAACATCATCCTGATCGGCCCCACCGGTGTCGGCAAGACCGAGATCGCCAGGCGTATCGCCCGTCTTTCCAACGCTCCCTTCATCAAGGTCGAGGCGACCAAGTACACCGAGGTCGGCTATGTTGGCCGCGATGTCGAGTCGATCATCAGGGACCTGATGGGTATCGCCGTCGGCGAGGTCAAGCGCGAGATGGCCGCCAGCAACACCGAGAAGGTGCAGGGACGTGTCGAGGAACGTCTTCTTGACGTGATCGTCCCGCGGAACGAGGTAAAGAGCGCGGACGGCAGCCAGTTCTCCAACTACCAGGATGAGACCCGCGAGACCTACCGGAAGCTGCTTCGCGAGGGGAAGCTGGAGGATCGCGAGGTGGAGGTGGATGTCGTGGGCCGGCCGTCTGGCGGCATCGAGTTGTTTGGCGCCGGCAACCAGGAGGACCTGCAGAACGCCATGCAGTCCCTTGGTTCGATCTTCGGGGGCAAGAGCCACAAGCGGAAGGTGAGTGTCAAACG
>CAJMOS010000036.1 GCA_905215015.1 uncultured bacterium
ATCCTTTCCACCAACTGGAATACCAACACAACAGAAGTTCTCCTCCCATTGGAGAAATGCTTGTTACTGGCTTCAAACAAGCCTGAATGATATAAGACCCTGAATATAGGTTTCCAGGTACCGGTCCAGAGAAATGCAATCAGGGAGACAGGCTGGATTCACGGCACCAACGACACGGAGCCATCCTGGCTTGACCAGAATTCCCAGCTGAAGGCCATGAGGTACTAGTCCTTTTCCTGCAGCTAAAAACCAGCCAAACCTGTACTTTGCGCTCTCTTTCGAGGATTTCCTGGCTTGCAAAGACCGACCTAAAGAGGAAAGCCCTCTTATGCACCGGAGTCAAGGAAAAGACGTGAAACCATCCCCTGCCCAACGTATCAATTTCAGTTCTTTGTATTCAGATTCTTGCGGCCTTCCAGCCTCTTGTCCCAGTCGATGGCCCCATTCTGCCAGGCTCCGTCGAGAAGCAGATCGGAGATGGAGAGTCCCCCCAGCCGGTCGGCAAAGGCCGACAGGCCGCTGGCGATGACCTGGCCGATCTTCTCCTCGGCGTCTTTCACATGAGCCTGTCCCGGAAAGAGCTTTTCGGCATAATGGGACTGGGTGAAGATTTCCTGGTCTGCCTCCAAGGCGTCGAACACATCCTTCAGGCTGATTTCGTCCGCCTTTCTGGACAGCGTGTAGCCACCCCGCTTGCTGGCGCTGGAGACGACCAGGCCGCTACGGGACAGCTTCATCAGGATTTTCTTCAGATAGGAATCCGACACCGCAAGGAGCTCGCTCATCGCGTTGCTTTTGATCGGCCTGTGGTCCTTTGCCAGCGCCAGAATGATAATGACGTAGATTCCCTGCTCGAATGTACTGCGTATCTTCATTTGTCCAGCATCTTCCTCACCAACGCATCCGCCACGACATCGACCTTGACCGGACGCATGCGCTTTGAGAATACTCCAAGCAGGCGAAGAAGAGGAACCATCCTTGTCATGGCATCCTTTCTCCCGTTCCCGTAGATGAGCGTGGGATTGACCACTTCGGTCCTGATTCCACTTTCCTTCAGCTTTTCCACAATCCGTCTCTTCCCTTCCACGAAGGACTTCGGGCCGAGGATGCCGCCGACCATGCCCATCGCCTTCACCTGCTTCTCCTTGGCGATCCGTAGCATCACTTCGGCCGGCAGGTCGTTGGCTTTCCTGAACAGCTCGGGGTCCTTCTCCGGTCGTCCCACGAAATCAACGATATAGTCAACCCGAGGCGGCAGCACCATCATGACCGAATGGTAGTCGGTCGAATCCGCCTGCACATTGGTAATCCGCGTATCGACCAATTGGTTCTTCCCTGACCGGGAAACCACGACAAACCGGGCATCAGGGTCCTTTTCCATCCATTTTTCCGTGACGTTCCTTCCCTGGTACCCGTTTCCGCCGAGCATCACTACTGTACTCATATGCGCTTCCTTTTCTTAAGATTTTATTTATCTTCGGATAAATTATATCCAAAGACAATTTGTGTCAACGGTTATGCAAGACATTGCTTGCAACAGGAATCACGACACGATAGAGTTTTCCCATACCATCGGAGGAGTGCCTATGTTTTCCATGGATTACACCAAGACGCCGGTATCGGACATCTATGGTTCGAATTGCTTTACCGAGACGGAAATGGCGAAATACCTTTCCGACACCACCATCAAGGAACTGAAGCAGGTCCAGAGGGGACAGAAACCGCTTGCCCTCTCCCTGGCGGACCAGGTCGCGGCGGCCATGAAAGAGTGGGCCCTGAAGAAGGGAGCCACCCACTACTGCCACTGGTTCCAGCCGCTGACCGGACTGACCGCGGAGAAGCACAACAGCTTCATCTCCCCCACCAAGAGCGGGAAGGTCCTGCTCGAATTTTCCGGCAAGGAGCTGATCCAGGGCGAAGGTGACGCCTCGAGCCTTCCCAACGGTGGCCTGAGGACCACCTTCGAGGCACGCGGCTACACGGCATGGGACACCTCGTCCCCGGCCTTCATCAAGGAAATCGGTGGCGAGAAAATCCTGTACATCCCCACCGCCTTCTTCTCCTACACCGGCGAGGCTCTGGACAAGAAGGTACCGCTGCTACGGAGCGCGGCCGCGCTGGAAAAGCAGACCCTCAGGGTGCTCCATGCCCTGGGAACCAAGGCGAAACGCGTCATCGTCAACATCGGACCCGAACAGGAGTACTTCTTGGTCGACAAGGAGCTGTACAAGAAAAGGCCCGACCTGCGCCTTGCCGGAAGGACCGTCCTCGGCACCTTCGCGGCAAAGGGACAGGAGCTGGACGACCACTACTACGGACAAATCAACGACAAGGTCGGCAATTTCATGGCCGAGCTGAACTACGAGCTGTGGAAACTCGGCATTTCCAGCAAGACCCAGCATCTGGAGGCGGCCCCGAACCAGTTCGAGGTGGCAGTCGTCTACGATGCGGCCAACCTGGCCACCGACCACAACCAGCTGTTGATGGAGATCCTGCAGAGCGTCGCATGGAGACACGGCATGGTCGCATTGCTCCACGAGAAGCCCTTCAGCGGGGTCAATGGAAGCGGCAAGCACGACAACTGGTCCCTTTCCACCGATGACGGGACCAACCTGCTCTCTCCTGGCCATGACGCCCAGGAAAACCTGCAGTTCCTGCTTTTCCTCACCGCCTTTCTCAAGGCGTTGGACGAATATGCCCCGCTCATCCGCTGTGGCGCCGCCACGGCAGGCAACGACTTCCGTCTTGGCGGAGCCGAGGCTCCCCCCGCGATCATCTCGATCTTCCTCGGCGAGCAGCTGACCGGCATCCTGGACGCCTTTGCGGAGGACAAGGTCTACCAGTCTCCCGGTGGGGCGAAGGTAGCCATCGGCGTCAGCCCGCTGCCGCAGCTGCCCCAAGACCTGACCGACCGCAACCGTACCAGCCCCATGGCGTTCACCGGCAACAAGTTCGAGTTCCGCATGGTCGGATCCAGACAGTCCATGTCCGGCCCGAACATCTACCTGAACACCGCCATGGCCAGCGTGCTCGAGGAGGCGGCCGACCGGCTGGAGAAGGCACAGGACAAAAAGGCCGAGTGCCGGGCACTGGTCAAGGAGTTCTACAAAGGACACAAGCGAATCGTCTTCAACGGCAACGGCTATGGCCCCGAATGGGTCGAGGAGGCCCATCGCAGAGGTTTGGTCGAGCGCAAGGACACGGTGGACGCGCTGCCGGAGATGGTCACCGAGAAAGCCATCAGGCTTTTCGAGAGCCAAGGCGTATTCACCCGCCAGGAGGTGGTCTCCCGCGAGGGAATCTACCTGGACACCTTCAGCAAGCAGGTCAACATCGAGGCCGCAGTCATGAACGAAATGGTCAGCAAGTCCATCATCCCCGCCGTCAGCGGATATCTGAAGGAGCTTGCAGGCTCGGTCAAGGCCCAGGAGGAAATGGATCTGGACACCACCGCCCAGCGCAGGCAGCTGAAGCGCCTTTCCCACGCCCTGGAACGCGCGATCAAGCAGGTCGAAAGCCTGCATATCTCCATCGCCAAGGCACAGGCGGTCGACGACATGCTGGAAAAAGCCAAGGCCTATCGGGATGACGTGAGAGGACAGATGGAAGGACTGAGGGGAACGGTGGACGAGATGGAGAACCTGACCGACAAAAAGGTCTGGCCCTATCCCAGCTACGACGACCTGCTCTTCACCCTGTAGGCAAGAAAAAAAAGAATCGGGCCGGGAACTCCCGCATCCGGCCCGATCGCTGTCTGGACGGTCTTGCTCACTTCAGCAGGTTGTTCTGCTCGGCGTAGACGCGTCCAGCCTCTTCCCACCTCGTGGCGCCAACCTGGTCCAACTGCCTGATGAAGGCATCCCAGTTCGACTTGGTCAGCTCTCGCTTTCCCGTCAGGAACTCGGCCAACCCCTGCTCGTAGAAGGTCTTCAAGTCGGTAGAAGGCACCGGCATGGAGTCCTCGCCCGTCGCATCGGTCCACGGGTGGCGCTGCATCTCGTGCAGGGTATCCAGCGCGCTCATCGTCTTGTGGCTGACGGCAGTCACATAGGTCGGGAAAATCGACTTGAGCTCGTCGTCGCTCGCATAGTTGTAGGCCATGTTACGCATCTGCGTGTAGGTCTGCCCGATCGGGCCCTCGAAGCCTTGGTCGCCAGGCATGGAGACAGGGATTCCATCCTTCATCTGGTATTCGATGCCCTCGCGGCCCCAGCCTACCAGGCGATATCCCTCGCCATAGCTCATCCAGTTGAACATCTCGGCAATCTTGTCACCCTTGCCCTGGTCCATGGCCCTCTGGCTGATGGCCCAGATGCGGAGGCTGCGGATTGCGGGACCGATCGAACTCTTTCCGGTCGGTCCGACCGGTCCATCGATGATGGTGAAGGAACCGTCAGGGAAGTTCGCATCGAACGGAGCATAGTTGTTCATGGCCGTCAGAGCGGCATTCTGCTCGCGGAAACATCCGAACTTGCCCTGTTTCCAGGCGCCACGGAAGTCATCCTTCTTGTACGCCATCCAGTTCGGGTCGATCAGCCCCTGGTCGATCACCTGTTTCTTCAGGAAGACCATGAAGTCGTAGAACTCGGGCTTGTGGATGTTCAGGCCGAAGTTCTCCTTGGTCATGTTCCAGGTACCCTCCACCCCGAAGGCGCCCATCAAGGGCTCGAAGCGGCGGCCGGGATAATACTCATGGGGATGGATCTCGACAAAGGCTCCGAATCCATAGGTATCCTTCTTGCCATTGCCGTCCGGATCGTTGAAGGTGAACGCCTTCATCACCTCCACCCACTCGTCCAACGTCTTGGGGGCCTGAAGGCCAAGCCTGTCCAGCCAGTCCTGACGGATGGCGAGACCCTCGTTGCGGACAATGCCGCTCGGAGTGGCGAAGCCGTAGCTTTTGCCACCAATCGTCGTGTAGTTGATTGCATCCTGGTCGAACATGATCTTGGTGCGCTCGGGCATCTTCGCGTACAGGGACGAGACGTCGGCAATCACTCCGATATCCACCAAGTGCACCCACACGTCACGGCTGACCGAGAAGAAATCAGGAAGGTCGTCGGCTGCAGCCGCAGCCTGGATCTTCATGTTCTGGTCTTCGGTACCCGAGGGCAGGGTCTGCGCCTCGAGATCGATGTTGAACTTGTCCTTGATGACCTGGTAGCCTACCCAGTCATTGGGAGTCGGTCCGACCTCGGTCTGTGTCGCGGGATACCAAAGCACGATCTTGGTCGGAGCGTTGGCATCAGTCGTCTTGCCTGCGGCGGCCTTCTCGGAAGCTCCCTGGGCGAACAGGGATGCGCACAAGGCGGCCAGCATGGCGGTAAGTACCATACGTTTTTTCATGGTGGTTCCTCCAAAGACATTGTACCAAAACAATATTATGTTGGAAAGCAACACAATACCTTATTGGCTCCAGGCCGAGACGTTCATGTCGCGCTTTTGCCATCCGCGCATGGCTGTGGTATCCATGAGTCATGGGCAAGCAACCTTTTCCCATCATGGCGGCGAACGGCTCGTCCGGGAACCTCCGGCTAGGGAGCTACGTGTACGTGGACAAGACGGCCTGCCTTCCCTTGTCCGTCAGGAAGGCAACATGTGCTTCCGCTCCCGACCACGCCGCTTCGGGAAGACGCTGACCATCTCCACCTTGAAGGCGATCTTGCAGGGCAGGAGGGACTTGTTCAAATGGCCTTGCCATCGACAAGTCCGGCTACGACTGGAAGACGTCCCCGGTCATCCGCATCGACTTCGGGAAATGCGACGAGCAGACACCGGAAGACCTGGAGGCGTGCAGGAGAATGCGGAAAACTTTGGGAAAAGAGAACGTGGGCATTTGCTTCTGGACGACCTGATCCAGAGGCTTGGCAGGCAAGGGAAAGTGGTCGTGCTGGTCGACGAGTACGGCAAGGTGCTGTCGGACACCGTCTTCTTCCCCGAGGCCGGGAAGGTGCGGCGGCTGGTGTGCATGCAACTTGTCCTTCACGCCGACGCGCTTTCGTGATAGGATGGGAAGCCTATGGATACCACCCTGCAATTGATCGACCGGGCTATCTATACCCGGCCGAATTTCCCAAAGAAAGGGATTCTGTTCTATGACATTTCCAGCCTGACGGCCAACACCAAGGCTTTCACCGCTGCCGTCGACCTGCTGGCCGAGTATGCGAAAAGCAGAAATGCCACCGCCATCGGCGGCATCGACGCCAGAGGCTTCATCTTCGGCTCCGCAATCGCCTACAAGCTCGGACTTCCTTTGTACCTGCTGCGCAAACCGGGCAAGCTTGCCCGCGAAAGCTATCAGGAAAACTATACGCTGGAGTACGGCACCGATGGGATCTGCCTGCCCAAGGACGATGCCAAGAAGGGGGACAGGGTCGTGGTGGTCGACGACCTGATCGCCACAGGCGGCACCTTGCAGGCCGCCTGCAGGTTGTTCGAAGCCAACGGCGCCCAGGTCTCCGGGCTTGCGGCCGTGATCGGACTCCCCTACGCTGGATACGAGCAGAAACTCAAGGGCCACGATATCCACTGCCTGCTCACCTACGAGGCTCCGGACCTCTGAGTTGACAATACGGCAAATGACTTGCACCGGGAGAAAATCCTCCCTAGAGTCTAACTATGGCCACGCTTGAGGTTTCCCACCTTTCCTATGCTTTCACCAAGGGACATCCCGTGCTCAGGGATGTCTCTTTCTCACTGGAAGAAGGAACCATCACCCTGCTTGCCGGCGCCAATGGTACCGGCAAAAGCGTGTTGCTCAAGACGATCAAGGGCCTGTACCAGCCTAGGCAGGGCACCATCACCATCGAAGGAAATGACTGCACGAAGGACCGCAGGAAAAGGCTTGCGGAAATCGGACTCGTCTTTCAAGACGCGGGTACCCAGATCGTCGGGCACACGGTCGAGCGGGACATCCGTTTCGGCATGGACAATCTAGGCCTGGACAAGGCAGTCCAGGACCAACGGCTGAAGGACGTCACGACCCTTCTCCACCTTGAGGAACGGCTGAAGGATGACCCGAGAACGCTCAGCGGCGGGCAACTCAGACGCCTGACCATCGCTGGAGTCTTGGTCATGCAACCCAGGATCCTGATCATGGACGAGCCGTTTGCCGGACTGGACTGGCCGAGTGTCCGGCAGGTGCTCGCAACCCTCAGAGACCTGAGGGGCCAAGGAACCACCATCCTGATTGTCAGCCACGAGGCCGAGAAGGTGCTGGCAGAGACCGACCACGTCCTGCTCATGGGGGAAGGGACGATGGTTGCCGACGGGAAGCCGCAGGCCCTGCTTGCGACCTTGCGGCAGCACGACATCTACATTCCCGACATTCCCTTCGAGGCCATGACATGGCTATGATCTTCCACTACCGCGAGCAGGACACCCTGCTTGGCAGGGCCAATCCATTGGCCAAGCTGTTCCTGTTGCTCGCCACCTGCATCACCGCCAGCGGGGCGACGTTGGCGGCCGCCATCGGCATTCTCGTGCTTCTCGGAGGTGTGATGGCGCTGATCAGGCTTCCCCTCGCCTCCTACGTCAGGGACCTCCGGTTCTTTGCCGTCATGGGTCTCCTGATCCTGCTTGTCAACGGACTATCCACCGGAGACTGGACCCTGGCCATGCTCCTGACGCTCCGCTTCCTGGACATCATCCTGGTTGCCATCATCTTCAGCGACACCACCGATTTCTGGGACCTCTCCTGCTCGGTCGCCCCAATCCTCGACCTGGTTCCCTTCGTCAATGGCTGGCGGGTGGCAAGCACGATCCAGCTGACCATCATGCTGGTGCCCATGGTCTTCGAGGCCACAGGACAGGTGCGGGACGCGCAGCAAGCGCGAGGTGCCTTCCTCGGGAACCCGGTCAGGGTGTTGGCCACCTACGCCATGCAGGTGATGGAGACATTGCTCGACAAACTGGAGGATGTCTCGGACAGTCTCGAAGCCCGGCTCTTCGACCCGGACACCAGACGCGAGTCCCTGCCCATGCGGACGGAAGACCTGCCGCTTCTTGTACTGGGGGCGGGACTGCTGATAGCGAGGTTCCTATGCTGACAAAAAGGGAATTGCGGGAGGAAATGCGCCACAGGCGGGGAAACAAGCAGCAAGAAGACCGGCAGATGGTACGGTTGCTCATGGCAAGCCCGCTGGTCGCGAATGCAAGGCTTGTGTTCGCTTTCGTGCCGCTGGCCAGCGAGGTCGACATCACCCCGCTTCTCGACACCCTTTCCATCGCCCTTCCCCGTTGCGGGGAGGATGGAAGCATGGAATTCCACGCCATGGAGAAAAACTGGCGCGGGCAAGGGGAAAAGCAGGAACTCGGGGTATGGGAACCGACCGGAGGACCGCTGGTCTATCCCGACGAAGGGAGCCTGATGCTGGTACCCGGCGTCGCCTTCGACCGCCAAGGCTTCCGGCTCGGCCGTGGCGGCGGGTATTATGACCGCTACCTGGCCCGGTTCCCCCATCTTGCCACGATTGGCGTCTGCCACAGCTGGCAATTGGTGGAGCGCGTGCCCCGAGAGGCACACGACATGCCGGTAGGGCACCTCGTCGCAGGCTCCTGGATCAGGTAAGCCAGGCAAAATCTTTCTCCAGCTTCCCGCGGAAGGCGGGAAAATCCACGTTCCGGAAATCGTCCAGCACGGTCCGGTAGGACGGGTTCCGGACGATACCGAGCAGGCGGCCGAGCGTCTGGAGATAGGAGTCCTGCAAGCGGGGACTGGAAGCGATGACAAAGAGCAGGTGCACCGGTTTTCCGTCCACCGCCTGATAGTCGATTCCCCCTTCGCTGACCCCCAGGCCCACGTGGACCGCCTCCAAGCCCAGGATCTTGCCATGGGCGATTGCCACTCCATGTCCGATACCGGTCGTCTCGATCCGCTCGCGGCGCGACACCGCACGCAGCAACCGGCCAGCATCGGGGACGCCTCTGACAAGGTTCCCGCTTCGGGTGACGACTTGGCGGATCGCCTTCCGCTTGTCGCTCCCTTCCAGAAGGATGATGGCGCTCATGGATGCGGCTCCTGGCGCTTGTTGTAGAGGAACATCAACAGGGCCATGGCGAAGATGATCGCATAGCCGGCAAGCGACCACCGGTCAGGAACCTGGCCGAGGAACAGGAAGCCCAGCAACGCGGAGAACGCGACATTGCTGTACTCGTAGATCGAGATCTCCCGCCCCGGGGCGAAGGAATAGGCCGCCGTCACCGCGAACTGCCCCACCGTCGCGCACAGCCCCACCATCATCAGGCAAAGGAACTGCCCGAGGGTGATGGGGACCGCGTAGATGACGAAGAAGGGAAGGATGACCAGCGAGCTGAAGGCAGAGAAGACCAAGACCACTTCCGGACCCGCCACTCCCCTTTTGCCCAAGGCACGCACACAGGTGTAAGCGCCACCGCTGGCGATTCCCCCGACCACGCCGATCACGTAGGGCGCCACTTCGCCACCGTGTCCGGTAGGCTTGACGATGAAGAGGCAGCCGAGGAAGGCCCCGACCACAAGCAACAGCTGTTTCCAGGTGATGCGCTCCCGCAGGAAGAGGAAACTGAACAATATGGTCGCGAAGGGAGCCAGCTCGCCGAGCATCGACGCGTCGCCGAGAACCATGTGGTCCAAGGCATAGAAGGTGGAGAACAGACCTACGGTACCACAGGCAGAGCGAAGCAAGAGGATGCCCCACGTCGGTCCGTCCTTCGGCCAGGTGGCCCGGGTACGCAGGACCGTCCCCCCGGCGATGACCAGGGAAACGGCATTACGGAACAACACCTTCTCGAAAAACGGCATCGCCCCGGCGAACCTCACGAAGAAGTTCATGCAGGCGAAGCTGAAGGCCGACAGCAGGATGCAGAGCACCCCCTTGGAGTGCTGGTTATTTCGCTGCAAGGTAGGCATTGATCGCCTTGGCCGCCTTGCGCCCCTGGCCCATGGCCAGAATGACCGTCGCGGCACCCAGGACGATATCGCCACCGGCGAAGACGCCCGGGATGCTGGTTTCCAGCGTCTCCTCGTTGACGATGAAGTTGCCCCGCTTGTTGGTCTCGATTTCCGGCGTGGTGCTCTTGATCAACGGGTTGGAAGAGTTTCCGATGGCGACGATGACCGCGTCATAGGGAACCGTCTCCTCGCTGCCCGGAATCTCCACCGGCGAGCGGCGGCCGGAAGCGTCCGGCTCCCCGAGCTCGCAGCGGATCATCCTGACACCGGTGACCTTCTGGAACTTGTCCTGGGTGTACTCCACCGCCACCGGGTTGTGCAGGAAGCGGAAGGTGACGCCTTCCTCCTTGGCATGGGCGACCTCCTCCTTGCGGGCGGGCATCTCCTCCTCGGTGCGGCGGTAGATGACATCCACCACCTCGGCGCCAAGACGACGGGCCATGCGGGCGCTGTCCATGGCGACGTTGCCGCCACCGAAGACGGCCACGCGCTTGGCGGGATACATCGGCGTCGCGGCGTTCTGCACGTCATATGCCTTCATCAGGTTGGCGCGGGTCAGGTACTCGTTGGCGCTGAAGACACCGACGGCGTTCTCGCCGGGGATGTGCATGAACTTCGGAAGCCCGGCACCGGTACCGATGAAGATGGCGTCATAGCCATCCTCGTCCATCAGCTGGCGCAGGGTGCGGGTTCTGCCGACAAGGTAGTTCAGCTCGACCTTCACCCCCATCTTGACCAGCTTCTCCAGCTCGTGGGAAACAATCTTCTTCGGAAGGCGGAACTCGGGGATGCCGTAGGAAAGCACGCCACCTGCCTTGTGCAGGGCCTCGAACATGACCACGGTGTGGCCCGCCTTGCGCAGGTCGGCGGCGGCGCTGATCGAGGCGGGACCGGTACCGACGACGCAGACCTTCTTGCCGGTGGGGGCGGCCACCTCGGGAATGGGCTCGACGTCGAAATCCCGGCACCAGTCGGCGACATACCGCTCGATACGGCCGATCGCGACGCTCTTGTCCACGCTCTTGTTGATCTTGCCGACCGTGCAGAACTTCTGGCACTGGTTCTCCTGCGGGCAGACACGACCGCAGATGGCAGGCAGCAACGAGCTCTTGTTGATGACGGAAAGGGCGTCCTCGTAGTGGCCCTTGGCCGCCTCGGCGATGAAGGCGGGAATGTCGATGGAAACCGGGCAGCCTTCGGTGCAGGGCTTGTTCTTGCACTGCAGGCAGCGCATGGCCTCGGCACGGACCTCGTTCTCGGTGTAGCCGAGAGCCACCTCGTCCATGTTGTGGATGCGCCGGTCAGCCCGCTGGCTGGGCATGTCCTGGACAGGGATGGAAGCCTTGTCCTTCGGGCTCAGGGTCTTGCCGGCATAGGCGTCGACGATGGCTCTCGCCTCATGATCAAGTGTTGCAGGATTCTTGTACATAACGATCTCCTCAGTTCAGGCCGATGCGGCAACGGTGGTCCTTCTCCTGGGCCTTGAACTCGCCGAGTCTGGCAAGCATGTTGTTCCAGTCAACCTGGTGGCCGTCAAAATCCGGCCCGTCGACACAGACGAACTTGGTCTCTCCCCCGACCGTGCAGCGGCAGCCGCCGCACATGCCCGTGCCGTCCACCATGATGGTGTTCAGGCTGACAAAGGTCTTGATGCCGTAGGGCTTGGTGGCAAGCGACGCGAATTTCATCATGACCGGTGGCCCGACGATGATGACGCAGTCGGGTTTCCACTCCTTGCAGATCTCGTCAAGGGGGGCGGTGACCAGACCCTGGCGGCCGTAGGAGCCGTCATCCGTGCAGACGATCAGCTCGTCGCTGACGGCGGCAAGCTCCTTCTCCATGATCAGCAAGTCCTTGGTACGGGCACCGATGATCGTCTTGACCTGGTTGCCATGCCAGTGCATCTCCTGGGCGATCGGGTGCAGCGCGGCGATGCCGACGCCCCCGCCGACGCAGACGACCTTGCCCCACTTGTGCGTGTCCGAGGGATTGCCGAGAGGTCCGAGCACGTTGGCAAGCGAGTCCCCGACGTTCAGGGAAGCCAGGCGGTGGGTGCTCTCGCCGACTGCCTGGAAAATGATGGTGACGGTTCCTTTCTCGACAGAAGCGTCCGCGATGGTGAGCGGGAAACGCTCGTTGTAGTCACCACCCAGCTGGATGATGATGAACTGCCCCGCCCTGCGCGATTGGGCAATTTCCGGAGCCTCGAAGGTCATCCGGAACACCTCAGCCGAGAGCTGAGTCTTCTCAAGGATTTTATTCATTGCATTCCCACCTTATGCGAGATGGATACCATGATACGAGGATTCCCGATTATTGACCAGTCCCGCCCGTTGTGCGACCCTTGGTGCCAAGGAGAAGACAATGATCAAGAAACTGTCCCAAATGGAAACAAAGGTCAACGAGCACATGCGGGGTGGAGCCGGAAGCGTCCAGGTACTGGAGCTTATGGGCAAGAACGACGTCAAGCATTGCCGCATGTTCAGCAAGCTCACCATCAAGCCTGGCTGCTCGATCGGGCAGCACGAGCATGTCGATGAAACCGAATACTACTGGATTCTCGATGGCGAAGGGATCGTCACCGAAGCCGATGGGGACAAGCTGGTCAAAGCGGGCGACCTGGTGATCACCGGGGGCGGCGCTTCCCACGCCATCAGGAACGACGGGGACAAGGACCTGGTGTTCCTCGCCTTGATCATCCTCGACTGAAAAACGGAAAAAGTAAAAAAAGATAAAGAAAAATAGGGTCCGTGGCATTGGTGTGCCACGGACCCCTGTACGAGACAACTCCGTGTTGTCGTTAGTTTGCCAGATCAGTTGCCAGAGCCGATCGCGATCTGGATCTTCTTCGGCTGGGCGACCTCTTTCTTCGGAAGGACGACCGTCAGGACACCGTTCTTGAAGGAACCGGTGATCTTGGACTCATCGACATCCTCGGGGAGCGAGAAAGCCCGCTCGAACGAAGACTCGACACGCTCCTTGACCAGGTACTTCTTGTCGGTCTTCTTCTCTTCCTGCTTCTTCGAAGCGATATGCAGAACGTGCTTGTCGACGTTCACATCCACATCACCTTCGGCGTAGCCAGGAATCTCCGCCTCGACTACATACTGCTTGTCTTCCTCGCGGATGTCCACTGCGGGCACCTTCGCAGAAGCGTTGAAGCCGAAACCTTTCATCATGTCATCGAAGAGTCCTTCGAATCCATCCACCATCGGGTCTCTGTTGTAGTTCATCAAGTATCTCATATTGTGCCTCCAAAATGCTTTGTCATTCCGTAAGCCTTCTGGCTTACACCAGATACAATACAACTACCGTGCCAAAAATTATATTTCAATACATATAAAGAAATTGCATTAGAAGGTAATAATCAAAGAAACCCGAAGAACGAGCTTTTACGACCCAGACCTCCCACCTTCATCCCCTGGGTGGGTCAGTTCGGACCACGAAGGAAAACGACCCTCCAAAACCGGGTCGTTTTGACACATATAGGTCAATACAACGCCTTTTCCATGTAGATCATATTGTACCAGAGACCGAACTTGTACGTGGAATGCGTGAAGGTCCCGCAGAGATGGTAGCCCATCTTCTCATGGAACCTGACCGAAGCGTCGGTCAGGTGCGGATCGGGATTCCTGGGAGACGTGGAAATGCTGGCATAGAGCACCGCCATCCCCATCGACCGAAGCATCGGCTCGATCTGTCCATACAACGCCTTGCCTACACCCTGCCCATGTATCCCTTGCTTCACGTAGATGCTCATCTCGGCGCTGAACTGGTAGCCAATCCGTTCGTGGAACTTATGGGCATAGACATAGCCCACAGCCGCACCGGCAGCATCGCAAGCGACAAGATAGGGGAACTGCTCAGACACGGTACGGATCCGACGACGGAACTCCTCCACCGAAGGCACATCATACTCCATGGAGATGGCAGTATCACGGACATACGGAGCGTAGATGGCAAGCAACTCCTCAGCATCTTCCTCAGTAGCAGGACGGAACGAAAGTTTCATGCCCGAGTATTTTATGCACATCCCGCCAGCCTCGCAAGAACAACAGAGCGCCTTTCCAAATAAACACTTATTCATATTAACATCCCTATAAGGAATATTATATATATGAATTATACTGCAAACCAAAGATCTCTTCACCAATTCGGCGGACTCTTGTATGGCTTTCGATTCCTGCGTTTCCGGCAACAGGGCATCAGGCAAGGAGTTCATCCGCAGGAACATTCTGCAGACCGTACAGTGAAGGCGTCACCAACGGAAGGGCCTGACCTATTATTGGAAAGAGTTGGAATCAATTGCCATCTCAAACAAGATGGTCTCGGTTGCCTAGAAGTTACCGTAGAGTATGGAGACTATTCCATGCTTGAAGAGGGAAGAAGTTGCACCCCTACAACAAACCAAGTCGTAATTCAACCTGTTGTGAAAAGTCCACTGAGTGCTGACAACCCAGCAAGTCTTTGTGAAAGTATCGTAGACCATAAAAAAGGCAGGAGATCAATACTCAACATATCAGACTGGAATTGCTTGTGTACCAAAGAAACCCTGATACGCGCAACCACAAACAGACACTTCGGATTTACGGTGCGGAAAAGGAAACAAAGCAAACCACAGGAACAGGAGAAAAGAAGATGTTGCATGAATGTTTGTTACGGCAAATGAATCAACATTCCCCAAAGGCAACAGTATCTCATGAGGAAAAGGATTTACTGTCAACTCCATAGGAATTCAGAAAGATTCTTCTTCAAAATCCATCTATACCCTACCTACCTGCATTCCCATCCTGGCTTGAACTAAAAGCAGAACCTGCGACACAAGTCTGCCTGGGTGTTTCAGCAATCTGCTGCCATCTTAAGACAAACAAAGGACTTCGGCAAACCCGAAGTCCCTTTTCAAGAGAACTGTTTCTGTTAGTTAACAGCAACAGTAACCGTAATAGTATCCGTGTAAGTGTCAGCAGCCAAGGCAGGTACACCAGTCCAGCCGACAGTGATAGTTGCCTCCTTGGTCAAAGAAGTCTTACCGGCAGGAACAGAAAAGGTTGGGTTGTCAATCGACAAGGTGGTTACAACCGTCGTGCCAGGATTGGCCGTTCCCACAAAATCCGAATCCGCGACAGAAACCGTATAGCCCACACTTCCATTCTGGTTTCCATCCTTTGCCAGCCAAAGGCTTACACCATTGTAGGAACCATCCTGGGTGAGATCCACATCATCCTTCACAATAGCATCAGCGGCAACAGCAGAAGCTCCATCATCAGTGCTCAGGAAGAACACATGATCCTGAGGATCAACAGTGGTCTTCAGCTTGAAAGTATTTCCATTGGTACCGAAATGGTCAGCAGCGAAAGCGGAGACACCAGCCAGAGCCAGAACAGCGAGAACACTCAAAACTTTTTTCATTTTTTCTTTCCTTTCCGGACCTTTTGTCCGGGTGCAAGTAACTTTTGATGGTTACAATGTACTCAGCCTTCGTACTTATGTCAATAGAATTTGAAAATATTTTTTCTATCTTTTTTGAACTTTTCATTTTTCAGCATTGTGTTATCGCTCTTTTTACGGGGTAAAGCCTTATTTTATTGTGTATACGCTTTAGTATTCGCCAGTTTTTTGGCTTGCTGGTGCGGTTTAAGACAAAAAGAAGTCGCTTCTTGGACAAACTTTTTAGGAACAAACTTCAGACATACCTTGTACATAGGGACGGAAAAGTTCGGAAGAGTTCCTATTCGTCCCGTTCTTCGGCCAGGTGTGTGGAGGCGATTTCTGACCGAAGGGGCTGGATCTTGCGCGTTACGTCTTATCTGCCAAACAATTGCGCATAAGCCATCAACAAGCAACCTCCCCCAGGTCGCACCCGAGGGAGGCTGATATGGTCCGGTTTTTCTGCATGGCTACCGGGGATTGGAAATCTGGACGTTGACCGTAGCGTGGTAGCTGCCTTCAAAGGCATTGGAGAACTCGCTCGGATTGATGGAGAAGTCGAATGCATAGACCCCTACCGCACGCTGGCCCGGGCTCATCTGTCCGAACACCTGGTAGTCGTCCGAGTTTTGGAGCACCACCGGATTGCCTGCCAGGGAGTACTGGTTGTTCCCGTTGGCGACAAGCCTGATGGTGGTCTGGTAGGCCATCGTCACCTTCTCGTCCTCATCCCAGGCAAGGACGGGAAGCTGGGCTTCCAGGTTCATCGCATGGGAGGTATTCGAGGTAACGATGAAGTACGCGGTAGACTGGGCGCTGTCGGAGGTGAACGACCAGTCGGTGCGGGCGTTCTCGCCGCTGGCGTCGGCGTAGAAGCCGGCCCTGTTCTCCTCGTCCACCCTCGCGACCAGCTTCACATCGTTCTCGAACACCTCGGCGGCGCTCAAGGAACCGGCAGCCAACAGCAATAGGGAAATCAGTGCAAGTGATTTGTTCATAGTTTTTCCTAGTAAGCTTACCATACACCAAAAGCGCAGACCTTGTGAAGAGAATTATGTCATAAGAATTCTGAATATTTTTACTATTTTATGTACAAACTATGGAACACATCAACTTTTTGCTGGAATTTGCCAATATCTTCTGTCCACAGTATCCCAGTCAGTCGTCAAAACATCCATACACCGGGAACCCGCACGCGGCACAGCGACCATGGGTGATGGTCCGCGAAGCCTCTTGCCGCTGGCTTCCCCCGTAGCGGTGGTCATGGATCAGGACGGTGTGGCAGGAGGGGCAGCATGTCGCATCGACGTGGCTGCTGTTTCCCCCGTAGATATACGGAATACCCGACATGCCGGCCACCTCCAGCATCTTCTCGAGGAACGACTCGCTGGTCGCCGTCCGGTCGCTCATCTGATACCGGGGGAAGAAACGGGAAAGATGCCAGACCTGGACACCCCGGTCGCACAGGAGCTTCCCCAGCTCCTCAACCATCCTCCTGGTGTGGATCCCCTCGATCAGAAGGGTCGTCACCTCAAGATGCCTCTTCCTTCGTACCGCTTCCTCCACCGAATCCAGCACAGGCCACAGGCTCCCCTTGCAGATGTCCGCATAAAACAAGGCGTCTCCCTTCACGTCGATGTTCAAGGCGTCGACAACAGGGAAGATGCGGTCCCACGACTCCCTGGAGAAGGAACCATTGGTGACCATGACATTGCGGATTCCGCTTTCCCGCGCCAACGTGGCGACGTCGACCATATAGTCCTGCCAGACACTCGGCTCGCTGTAGGTATAGCTGATGCTGCGGACATGCTGCCGCCTGGCTACCTCGACCACCACCTCCGGCGGGTAGTACCTGCTCGGAACGTCGCACCCCGGCTGGCTGATCGTGTAGTTCTGGCAGAACCTGCACCGGTAGTTGCAACCAGCTTCCGCCACGGAAAGGCTCAGGGTGCCGGGAAGGAAATGGTAGAGGGGCTTCTTCTCGATCGGGTCTACGGCAAGGGCAACCAGCTGGCCATACTGCAGCGAGCGGATGGTTCCCCCCTCGTTCCGCCGGACCTGGCAGTACCCATTTCTCCCCTCGGGAATATCGCAGTGGCGCCAGCAGAAACCGCACTTCATCGTTGCTCCCCGAAGACCTCCGCCTGGAAGGTCTCGTAGCGGGCGCCCGGATCAAGGTAGCCGTCGGGCATCAGCCCCGCTTTCCTGCTGAGGTTCTCCATCATCTCCTTTCTGCCCCAGCCCTGTTCGGTCGCCACCTGGGGAAGGAAGACAGCCCTTCTTCCCAAGGCGGTGAGGATGATGCCGTCACGCCCGGGAAGGAATGCTTCCAGATTCCTGATCGGCTTGGGCACGGTCAGGACGGAAATCTCGATGGCGCAGTCCTCCAGTTCCTGCTCTTCGAGCGGCGGGAACCGCCAGTCCTCGAAGGCGCTCTCCCTGGCGAGCAGGGAGACAAGGTCGCACAGCGGATTCCCCGCCCCGACCAGGTAGCCGATGCAGCCACGGAGCCTGCCATGCTCATGGAGGGTCACGAAAGCCCCGGGACCGACGACCGTCAGCGCCTTGTCCTTCCTCGCGATCCTCAGGGGTTCGCCCGTTCCTTTGTGGAAGGCGCCTGCAATCGAGTCGCGGGCGACTTGGAGCAACAACGTCTGTTCTTCTCTGGTCATGGGTTCCTCCAAAGGACCGTGACGTAGGAGACGAAACTCTCCCCGCCGCCGGAAAGGCCAAACGAGTCATAGCTGTCGGCGACTTCCCCGACAAGGCCAAGGTGCGAATTGACACAGCTGGCGATGACGCTCGGGGCGATGCCGCAGACCGTGCTGTGGCGCTCGATGCTCGACCGGAGCGCCTCCCGCCATTTGCCCTGGGAAAGCAGTCCGGCAAGATTCCGGTCGTCGCGTCCGACTTGGGCACGGACCTCCTCGGAGATTTCCGGTCCATAGGGAATGTAGCGGAACCCTTCCCCATAGTGGGTGAAGTCGCTGGAGGCGATCAGGCTGGTGCGGTCGTCCATTTGCCCGAGGACCAGTCCGGCAAGCCGCTCGACCTGGTCCTCGTCCACCTGGTTGACCAGGCCCATGCTCACCGAAACGCCAGGCAGGACCTCTTGCAGGCCGGGAAGGACCATCTCCACCGCGTGCTCGCGCTGGATCTGCGGCTCCCCGCCGGAAGCGGCACCCTCCAAGGGGACCATGGGAAGCACCCCGAAGGGGGTTCGCGCGCTGTCAAAGGAACGGGAACCAAGGATCTCGTTCGGCCTCAGGTAAAAGTAATGGGAGGGAGAAAGGATGATGACCCGCGTAACCGCATGATCGACGCGGGCAAGGTAATGGGCGATGCCGCGATGGGAAAAGAAGAGCCCTGCATGGGGCAGGATCGCAGACCGGACCCGGGCACCGGGCTCGGGTCGGAAGGCAATCAGGTCATGCAGCTCGTCCTTGTCGGAGGGGTACCAGTACCCCGCAAACACGTCTTTTCTTTCCATGCCAGTAGTATAGCTGTTTTTGTCTGGAAAGACAAAAAATCAGGACTGCCGCCTGGGGCAGTCCTGCAATGGAGTGTATGAAACCAGCTTGTACGCGCACGTGGAAGGATCAGTTGACCTTCACGTCGATGCGCTTCGGCTGTACGGGAACCCGCTTCGGCATCTCGATGGTGAGCAGGCCGTTGACGAAATTCGCCTTGATGGCGGACTCTTCGACATGCTCGGGAAGGCTGAAGGTCCTCTCGAAGGGGACGTAGGCGCGCTCCTTGATCAGATAGGAGTTCTGCTCGTGCCTCGGCATCCTCCGCTTGCTGGAAAGGTGCAGGGTGTGGTTCTCGACGTGCAATTCGAGATCGCTTTCCTGATACCCAGGCAGCTCGGCTTCGAGAATATATTTGTCAGACGTCTCATAGACATCAACCGGCGGGAACTTGGAATCGCTCACCGCATTCCAATCATCGAACATGTCGTCAAAGAAGGGGTTCACCAAGTATCTCATAATTGCACCTCCGTGTGCTTCATTTGTTGCATTGCGTGAGCCTTGCGGCTTACGCAAGATGTACTGCAACTCGCGTGCCAAAACATGTATTTCTATTTATTTTAACAAATTGATTTCAAACATCTTTTTTCGGTACAGAATTCTTTGAAGCAAATGGGGACAACCCGCTTCCCTGCACTGTATCAAAATGACACATCGGCCTTGAAAGAGGTCCCCTGCTGGGTCAAAAGGGAACGGGAAAGCCGGAATCCCTGCGCGCCCCGTCCGGATGTTCTCCTTTTCGCAAAACCCGGAGGACATCTATTGTCTTCCCTTGCATGAACCCGTAGAGTAAACCTATCAAAACCGCAAGGAGGGATTGATGAATCTACGTCGAATATCCATGTTGATGGTGTCTCTGCTGGCATGCGTCTCGTGCCTTTGGGCGCAGCCCACGCTTGAGCAGCCGGACCTCAAGAAGAGAGGACCCGTGACAATCACCGTTTTGGGGACCACCGATATCCACGGCAACATCTGGGGGTACAGTTACGAGGACAACAAGGAGACCACGAAGGACGGACTGGCCCGTGTCGCCACCTATATCGAGCAGGTCCGCAAGGACCAGGGAGCGGACAACGTCGTCCTGGTCGACGACGGCGACCTGTTCCAAGGCACCCTGCTGACCGACGACCTGTACAACAAGGACGACAGCGTCCCCCACCCGTTGATGGAGGCGATGAACGACCTGCGCTACGACGCCATGGTGTTCGGAAACCACGAGTTCAACTTCGGGGTTCCCTTCGTCGAGAGACTGAAGAAAGAGGCGAAAGCTCCCTACCTGTGCGCCAACGCCACCTACCATGACACCGGCAAGCCGCTGGCCGCCCCCTACGCCATCATCATGAAGGACGGGGTGCGCATCGGCATCATCGGCCTGACCAACCCGGACGTTCCCCGGTGGGATGGCCCGAAAGTGGAATCCCTCGATTTCGAAGAGGTCGGGTCCGCAGCCCGCAGGGCCTGCGACCAGCTCAAGGGGAAAGTCGACCTGATCGTCGCGGTCGCCCATGTCGGATTCCTGGCGGAGTATGACGAGGACCACGGCACCGATGCCGGCTACCGCATCCTCGACCAGTGCCCGGAGATCAAGGTGCTGATGGTCGGACATTCCCACGTGACGGTCAACGAGGATTATGCGAACGGAGCGAAGGTGCTTTCCTGCAAGAACAGCGGCAAGGAAGTCGCCCGCTGGGACATCTCCTTCGACGACCAGAACCAGATCACCGGCATCAAGGGCGAGGTCGTCTCCATGGACGGCGTCAAGCCCAGCGAGGCTCTGCGTTCGCTGCCCGCGGTCAAGGAAGCCCACGAGAAGACCGTCACCTACGTCCAGGGAGGCGCGAAGAGCGCCGACGGCACCGTCACGAGCGGAGTCCTCGGCATCGCCACCGCTGATTTCCAGCCTGCCGACGAGATTCCCGGGATTCCCCAGGCCAAGCTCGAGGACACAGCGGTCATGGATCTGATCCTGAACGTCCAGCTGCGCAATTCCGGAGCCGATGTCACCTCCACCGCCCTTTTCCGCGACGACAGCGCCATCTACGCCGGACCGATCAACTATGGGGTCATCTTCAAGATCTACAAGTTCGACAACACCCTCTATACCGTCGACGTCACCGGCGCCGAGCTGAAGACCTACATGGAATGGGCGGCCGCCTGCTACAACCAGTGGAAGCCGGGAGACGTCACCATCAGCTTCAACCCGGACAAGCCGGGCTATCTGCACGACCAGTTCCAGGGGGTCACCTATGAGATCGACCTTTCCCAGCCGGTGGGAAGCCGCATCAAGCACGTGACCTTCAAGGGGCAACCCCTGAAGGACGACCAGGTCCTGAAGCTCGCGGTCAACAACTACCGCTACTCTTCCGGCCTGAAGACCTTGAAGATGGTCAAGGCGAAGCGAGACTGGGAGTCTCCGAACTCCATCCGCGACATGCTGACCACCTACATCAAGGAGCAGGGCGAGATTTCGCCCCAGTGCGACCACAACTGGAAGATCGTCGGAGTCGACCTCCAGCTGGACAACCCCGAACGGGCCAAGGCGATCGAGTTGGTCAAGGAGGGCAAGATCGAGCTTCCCTACCACAAGAGCCTGAACCTCGACGAGCTGAAGGCGCAAGGACTGCTCTGATCCGTATGCGCGCAAAAAACGGACGCCACCTCATCGCGGGGTGGCGCCTGTCGTTTCTTTTCTTGTTCCTTCGGAATCAGTCGTAAATCTTGAAGGTGACCTTCTTCACCTTCGCGGGGAAGCCGATGGCGACGCCGGTCTTGTGGGGCTCGCCGGGAAGGAAGACGGCGAAGCGGCTGCGGGCCGCATGCCAGACAGCCAGCGGCTCGCCAGTGGTGTACTGCACGTCGAGTTCCTTGTCATAGGGCTTGTCGGCTTCCTTGACCGCCTCTCTCCAAGAGACGCTCATCAGTTCCTCCCCCTCCAGCATGATCTGCACGTCGGTCGCCCTGCGGTGGATCTCATACGGCTTCTCCTTGCTGTCCGTCTCGTACTCGCTGATGATGTAGCGCACCTTCGGGTCCTTCGTCTGGTAGGAGCCCGGTTCCATGTCGTACACGTCGCCCTTGTCCATGATCTCGACCACCGTCTGCATGCGTGGCACCTCGGGGTAGTACAGTTCAAGATTATCCAACGAATCGAACAGCATCTTCGCCTCCACTACAACTATAGCCAATTGCCATAGCGCTTGCCAGAGGTGTATGCTCTCTGCAGAGGAATTGAACTATGGTTACCTTATCCAATGTGCACCTGAGCCTTGCAATCAGCGAGCATGGTGCGGAAATGCAGAGCCTGAAGAACAAACATACGGGAATTGAATACATCTGGAACGGCAATCCGACCTATTGGCCTCGCCGCGCCCCGATTCTCTTCCCGATGTCAGGACCGACCAAGGAAGACAAGATCAGTGTCGACGGGACCGAGTACCACATGCCGGGCAACGGTTTCGCCCGCGACCTGGACTGGACGCTTGTGGACAGCAACGGGAGCAGCGCCACCTTCACGCTCGAGGACAACGCGACCTCCCGCGGATATTTCCCCTTCGGCTTCAAGCTCACCACCACCTACACGCTGGACGACGACGAGATCAGCATCAAGACCGTCGTGGAAAGCAAGACGAACGACATGCGCTTCGTCTATGCCCTGCATCCGGCCTTCATGCTTGACATGAACCGCGACGCCCAGCTCGACGACTACATGATCAGCTTCAACGACGACGAGAACGTCCCGAAACTGATCAAGGTGGGTCCCCTTTTCAAAGACACGGGCGTCAGGATTTCAGGAAAGCTGATGAAGCTCTCCCGAGCGGACCTCGACCAAGGCGCGGTCACGTTGAAGAACCTGGCCAGCAAGAAAGTCAGCCTGCTCTGCGGCGTGGGAAACCACGGCGTCGAGCTGTCGATGGGCGACCTGCACACGCTGGTCTGCTGGTCCCCCGAGGGCAAGAAGGCCCCGTTCGTCTGCGTCGAGCCGATGCTCAGCTTCGGCGACACATCCCGGCCGATGGACCTGAAGCAGATGGAAGGCCTTGCAAAGCTGAACGCCGGACAGAAAAAGAGCTTCACCAACACGATCAGGCCCTTCTGAACGGACCGCGAAAGAGTACCTCCTCCCGCATGCTCGCAATCCTGGAGGAGGTACTCTTTTTTTCTGGCCGATGGCGCTTTCTTGGATCAATACAGATGTTTGGGGAATGAAGCGAGACCAAAATACGGTAAAAGGCGGTTGTCCCGTCAGCACATCTCCTAGCGGGACAACATCATGTTCACGTTTTCGGCTGTGCAAGGGCCTGCCGGATACGCTCCCGGTCCCGTGGAGGCACCTTCAGCGCGTCCATCGCCTGCTCCGGCGTGAGGTGCAGCCCTTCGGCAAGGGTCTGGATGTTTTCCAGCAGGGTCGCCTCCCGGCCCTTCTGGATGCCTTGCTGGAGCCCTTCCTTCAGTCCTTCCTCGCGGCCTTTCTTCTCGGATCTCCTCAGCAGGTCGCGCCCGGCTCCATCGAACATCTCCTTACCCTCCTCATCGCGGGACGGCAGGTCCACGT
>CAJMOS010000037.1 GCA_905215015.1 uncultured bacterium
GTCCAAGGTCAAGTTAGACCTCTGGATGCTCGTACTGGCGGCAGTACGACTGGCGGGACGCTACGGCCTTCCGGTCGTTGCAGTCTTGATGGCTGTCGCCTACGTCTCTGCCTGCTTCAAGGCATACGTGGTCACCAGCGTCTCAATCGCGCTGATGCTGCCTATCGTCTTCCTGCTTGCGCTCTATATCGCCGTGAGCGAGGAGGTCGACAGATGATCAACAAGCCATCAGGACTGTCTGACGATGTCTGGGAAGACATCTTGCATCCTGCTCCGGCGCACTGTTGCAGGGACTGCAGGTTCTGCAAGCCGTTAGCAGAGGATTTGCGCGCCAAGGGCAGGGCAATCAGCTACTGCACGGCAAAGTTGGTCGTGTCCAGGACAAGCGGCATCAAGATCTCCGGGCGCTGGTACGAGCTTGTCAGCGCCAAGCAGGTCATCTCCTGCAAGCTCTTCGAGCCGCTCAAGGAGGACAAGAGATGAAAGCAATGGAATATTGCGACGGTTGCAGGTTCGCACACCTGGCAGTTGACTGCTACGGGCGTGAAGACGGCTTGTATTGCGGGGTGTTCTGCATGCCTCTCGGAAAAATGCATTTCATCCTCGATGAGCCTTGTGACGACAGGTCGCAAAGGACGAAAGAGAAGAAGGAGACCACCAAATGAATCAGGTAAGAATCCTATACATCAACGACCTGAAGGACCGCGAGGCGGCAAGACGCCTGGTCGGGAAGTCTGTCTTATGCAGCAACTCGCTTGACGGCATCTTCAATGGCGTCGGGACCATTGGCAAGCTCGAGGAGATTAACGCACGGAACTGCTCCTTCAAGGTCAATGATGCTTATGGCAAGACCTACTATCGTCGGTTCATCCGGAAGGTCAAGGAACAATGACGAAACTGGAACGCCAGACTAGGGACCTTCTCTTGATCGAGAAGTACGAAGGTTCGGACACCAAGACCATCGCATGGGAGTGGCGAGGAATCGACGGCATCTCTCCGTCGCAGAGCGTCAAGAGGCTGACGAACCTACGGAACGCAGGCCTAGTCAACTGGGCACCAAAGTTTGGCTGGACGCTGACGGACAAGGGCAAGGAAGCCCTTCGATACGTGATCAGAAAGGAGGACAAGAGATGACTACCACAGGATGTGTAATCCAAATCCTTGCCGACTGGCAACCTGGAACGGAGATGTACGGCTACGAGATCTGCGACGCTGTCAAGGCGCGCATGGCAGACGATCACAAGCGGCCGCTTGAGTCGACGATCCTTCGGAGACTCCGCGAGCACGCAGCGGAATATGGAATCAAGACGGTAGGCGGGGAGAGCCGCTACCGGAAGGAGGCCCGGTAATGGGATTCAAGAGGCTTGAGAAGCTGGAAGACATCAATTCCGGCGCGCTTGAGGAAATCTTCCAGCGCGAGATGCAAAGGGTAATCGCAAACATCGCCGACCCGGCGACTGACGCGAAGGCGAAGCGCTCGATCAAGCTGACGATCGAGATGCAGCCGTCGGACGACCGGAGCAATGTAGAGATCGTGATCAAGAGCAGCCTATCGTTAGCCTCTGTCAAGGATGACAAGGGCTCGATGAGGCTGGAGCTGACCGATGGCGGCGAGATTGTCGCGACGGTCAGGGATTCGGAGCCAGGGCAGATGGACTTCTCTGCCCTGATGCAAAAGGAGGCAAAATAGTATGGACGGGGAAGCAATCGAGAAGATCAAGAATCTAGTAGAGAGAGGAGTGACTGTGGATCTGCCTGACGGCACATATGCAACGAAGCTCTTTCAAAAAATTGAGCCTACGGTTCATCACCCTCGCGATTTTCGGATCACTACTCTAGAGTCGTTCGTCAAGTTGGCCACGGACAATCCGCAGGGCTTCGACCTGAACGGAGCGATCGTGATCATAGACGCCGATTTTTGCGTTGACTTGGTCTCGCCACTTCGGTCTGATGGCTGCCGGGACTGCTATGTCTCCGCAAAGAGCCCGATCAGTCCGTTCGAGTTCGGGACCTGGTACGGGCTCAACTCGTTCAACATCGGATTGTTGACCCTGTTCGTGCAGGACGACAAGCTGCTCGAGTTGTTCAGGTTGATGCAGGAGATCAAGGTCGACGACAGTGCGACGATCAACGACAACGGCACATCCATGAGCGTTACGGTCAAGCATGGCGTCTCTGCGGCATCGGCATCCACCGAGAATGTGCCGTCCATCGTGAGGCTCAAGCCGTACCGGTACTTCCCCGAGGCGGATCAGGTCGAGGTCCCGCTCCTGCTCAGGCTCCGCCATGACGACAAGGCATTGCAGGCGAGCCTGATGGAGTGCGACGGAGGTGCCTGGAAGGTGGCAGCCTACCAGGCCATCACGAAAAAACTGCAGGAGCTGGGTTGCCAGCTGCCGATCTACTGCTAAGGAGGGCAAGATGCAGGACGTCAACGTTGTGGCCATCAGCGGCAACATGGCCAAGGATTTCGAATCGAGGACGTACACAAACGGGTCGACTGTGGGCCGGGGTGTCGTGGCGGTGAACAACCGAAAGAAGGTCAACGGGCAATGGACAGACGAGGCGAGCTTTGTGGACTTCGTCGTCTTCGGCCAGCGCGCCCAGACCGTCTCCCAGTACCTTAAGAAGGGCACCCCGGTTACGCTCCAGGGCAACCTGCTGCAGGAGCGCTGGACAAGCCAGGACGGCACGCAGCACTCACGCCTTTCGGTCAATGTGACCGGGGTGAGGGTGCATGCCAGGGCGCAACAGGCGACGGGCCAGCAATCCTCAGCACAGGGCCAGACAGGACAGGCTCAGCCTGCAAAAAAGAGCGTCGCTCCCGGTCCGCTCAACGGGCCGGTGACCGATGCCGACAACTTCAAGGATGACGACATCCCGTTCTGAGGAGGCTGGAAGATGAGATACGCGAAGATATATGACAGGATGTGGCAGAACCCCACCTTCGCCGCGCTGTCGATGCAGGCCAAACTCTGCTACACATATCTATGTTCCTGCTGCCACTGCAATCAGATCGGGTACTTCCGCATCCCGCTTGCCTACATGGCTGCGGATATGGGGATGGCAACAGCGGATGCCGCCAAAGTTGTCAAGGAGCTTGAGTCGGCAGGGTTCGTGCGGTTCGACGCTGATACAAGCCGAATGCTCATCAGGTCGTACATCAAATGGAATCCTCCCGACTCGATCAAGAATCTCAAGGCGATGGCAAAGGTGTTCGACCAGATGGAAGACAGCGAACTCGACCCGCTTTTTGTGAGCATTGCAAATGAGATGGCCGAGCAGAAGGGCATGACTCGGTTCAGCGAGGTTTCGACAAGGGCATCCAAAATCAAAGATAGCGCATCTATTGCCAATGTAATGCCCCATGATATGCCCCATCAGGAAGGCATGACATGCAAGGAACAGGAACAGGAACAGGAACAGGAGAATAGCTCACTACGTTCGCTTGCGCCGAGCTGCGACGATGACGCCGCACCGTCGGCACCGTCCACTCCACTGCCTGACCCTTCGCAGGACGTACTCCTGGTCATGCCGTGCACGGGAGCTGGCGGCAAGACCTGGAATGTCACCAGGGGCTATCTCGACGGGCTGGGGGACACGTACCCCGGCATCGACCTCATGGCCGAGTGCCGCAAGGCGAAGGCGTGGCTCGACGCCAATCCCCGGAAGTTGAAGACGTACTCTGGCATGAAGGCGTTCCTGACGAGCTGGTTCTCGCGAGCCCAGAACCGGCTTGGATCAAGCTTGCCATATTCGCAGCCGAGGGGGACATCCTCCCTGCCAGATAGCGTCATCCACACCGAGGATGCCTGGGCGGGTCAGAAGGGCGGGAAGATCTCATTCGGAGGCTCAAAATGACGAGGCAGGACATGGCAAGACTCTTCCCGGGACTTTGCGTGGACGGCTACGACGGAAGCCCGGATGCTGTCGCTCGTCGCAAGGTAGAGCGCGATGCCGAGCACCAGCGCGTCATGAGCCAGTACTTCGCGACCAAGGCCCAGTCCATCTTGGACATGCAGGTGCCGCCGGAGAACCGGGGTGACCGATTCGATCGGTTCGACTGTGAGGACAATCCCGACAGACAGGCAATGCTCGAAGTGTGCAGAAGGTTCGCTGCCAATCCTGATGGCAGGACTCTAGTGCTCATCGGCGGCTGCGGGAGAGGCAAGACGCTATTAGCGGTCTCGATTGCTCGTGTCTACCTCGAGGCGCATCTCTACGACATCTCTCCTGATAGCGGGCTGGTCTACGTGACGGAGCAGAGCTTGCTTGAGCGCTATGACAGGGCGAGGAGCTACAAGAGCCTGGAGAGCACCGACGCCGTCATGAGGCGCTACTCGTCGTGCGGGCTGTTGATCATCGACGAGTTGGGAAAGTGGAGTCCATCTCGCGATGGACTTGCGGTGCTTGAACAACTTGTGGATCACAGAATTGGTCTCAAGCCGACCATCATGCTTAGCAACCTTAGCCAGGCGGATTTTTCGGCGCGCTACACCGGTGGATTCCTCAGCCGAGTCGCCGACAGCTGCTATGCGCTGACTGGTCATGACCACAGGATTGGGTGCGGAAAATTATGAACATGTACACATTCAGGCACACACTCGGCATGCAGGTCGAGTATGTAATCTGGGCTGACAGCGAGTCTGAGGCACGGGAGATGGCGTACAGGATGTATGTGGAGGACGAGCCCGCGGAAGACGTGCTTGTCACAGAGGACAAGTGGGATTTGGTTGAGGTGGAAGATGACTGAGCAAGAGATTGACGAGGAGATAAAGACAATCGCGATTCGCTACGGAGTACAGGCGCAGTCGATGCAGACGTGCGAGGAGCTGATTCAGGCGGCCAGCAAGGCGGTGCGTTCGCCGAGTTCCGAGCGCGTCAAAAATCTCGCAGAAGAGATTGCCGACGTGCAGGTCATGTGCTCGCAGCTGATGTGGTTCCACTGCATCTCGCATGCCGATGTCGGTGAGATTATCGAGCGCAAGCTCCAGAGACAGCTTGAGCGAATCAGGGAGGAAAGTCATGAGCATGCCTAGATGTTGTGGCCATTGTGGCTGGTACATGGGAGGCGAGATTGCGGGCGGTTGCTTCTGCCCGGACGTGCCCGAAAGTGAACAGCCCGGCGGCTTGGCGGTGTTGCCTGATGAGACTTGCGAGCACTTCTCTGACAGCATGAGCAGGGAGCTTACGGACGACGACCTCGCCGAGGCCGACCGGCAGGCGAGGAAAATAATGGAGCAAAAGGATGAAGAGAACTAAATGGTACAAGTACAAGAACAGCGAGACGGGGCATGTAATCTACAGCACGCTCCTGCCTTCCGACATGTCCCTCAGCGAGGGCGACACGTACTACGAGCTGATTGGTCGCTCCCGCTTGTCCCGAAAGGAGCGGAAGAAGCTCCACGTCTACCGCAACGGGGAGTGTGTGGCGAAGAGCAGTGTGGACGGCATAGACATGACTCTGACGTTCGACATGTTCGACGCCGGTGGAGAATATTGCGACTCCATACCGGTAAAGATGGTGAGGTAGATTGATGAAAGAACAAACGGAGGAGTCGTGATGGAGTTCAGATTCACGCTCATTGGAGAGATTGTGCCTCAAGCTCGTCCACGCATCTCTACTAGGTCGGGGCTTCCTAAGGCATACGATTCAGAGAAAAGCCGAGACTTCAAGGAATACGTGAGCCATATGGCATACCAGTCAATGGATGGGCATGAGCCATTCTCTGGTCCCATCGTGGTGTCCATCTGTGTCTACCGCAGGGTTCCGTCGACTTGGTCGAAGCTAAAGGTGGCAAGAGCTCTCGACAACATGATTTTTCCGACCGGAAGGCCAGACGTCGACAATTTAGCCAAAGGCATAATGGATGGGATGACCGGGGTGGTCTGGGTGGACGACGCTCAGGTCGTGAGGCTTATTGCGGAGAAAAGGTACGACAATCAAGACTGGGCATCCGTCAGGGTGCTTTCCATACAGGAGGACAGATGATGCAGGTGCTCGCATATGACAGGGGCGAGACATTGTTGTTTCCTTGCCTCGAGGATTGTGCGGCGGCATACGGATTCTCGGACAAATATGCGCTTGTCCGTGCGGTAATGCTCGGCACGACTGCGCCGTCTGACGGATTCACCACATTCGATTACCCGCCAGACGTCAATGATGATAGAATCAAGAGTATAGAGCGAACCGCACAAAGGTCATACCGTAATAGGACTGATAACATGCACAAAATTGCCAATAGAGGGAATGGAAGATGCTGAGACGCAGATGCAAGACGCCGGGTTGCCCCAACCTGCACACCAACCGTTCCGGGTTCTGCACTGAGTGCGAACGCAAGCATCATGCACAGCATGTAGCCAGGGCAATCGCTACTGCCGGAACCCGGCTTGAGATTCCGTCATCACACCGTGGCAGCGCATGGGACAGAGGCTACGGGTCGAGGGATTGGCGCGAGTTCGCCAAGGGTTTCCTCAAGCGGCATCCAACCTGCGCGATATGCGGTGCTCCCGCTACCGTCTGCGACCACAAGGACATGCCTGCTCAAGTCATGATGGACATGTATGGGAGGTTCTTGCTCGATGACCGGTACTATCAGCCATTGTGTGTGTCCTGCAATACGCGCAAGGCGAAGGAAGACCAGGCCAAGGTGGAGGAATACTTCAAGGGAAGGGCATTCATCGGCAGCGAAGGGCCTGTTGGCGGCGATCCTGTCGGCTGACCCCGGGGGGAGGGGTCAAAATAGATCGCCCGGGAGGTCGACCCCGCGTGTTGGGCTTTCCCCACACACGGGAAATTCCATAGGGGGTGTATATGGACAAGAAGAAAGCCAAGGCAGAGGTGATGGCGAGACGTGAGAAGCACTATGTGTATGAGAACGACATCATCGCGTGCCCGACCTGCCTCTCGCGATTCAAGGCCCGGCTGCTCTCGCCAGCGAAGGGCGCGGTGATCGAGTGTCCCGTATGCGGCATGGGCGTGAGGGTGGGGGACCGCAACAGGGTCGTGATGTCAGTGGAGGCTACCGACGATGTCGAAGAGGACTAGCGAGATCGTGCGCAATCTTCGTCGGCGCACACCGATCAGCGACAAGACGTCCGTGCCGGAGGCCCCCCAGTGGCTTGGGGCTGAGGGGAGGGATTGCTGGGCACGCACCATGCTCACGCTCATGAAGGACGGCAACGTGCAGGACATAGACCTGAACGCCATCATGATCGCATGCGCCACATGGGAGCGCTGGCGGGAGTACAACGACAGCGGGAAGGACACCAAGGCCGCGAACATGGCCAAGCTCTACATCCAGATCATGAGCGCCTTCGGGATGACACCCAAGGCACGGCTCAAGATCGTGCCCCACAAGAAGGACGGCCTTGGAGCGGACAACCAGTTGCTCGAGGACTTCAACCTGGAGGACGAATGAGGGAGTTCGCCGGGCCTGCTGCCCGGAAACTCGAGCAGTATTTCGTCGCGAAGTACAATGCATACATCACATCGGCATCGACCCGCAGGCGCACTGCTGGCATGCACGAGCAGGAGATGATCCAGCGTCAGGCAGACGACCTGCAGCGTGCGCGGTCTGCGGATTGGCCGTGGAGGTGGGACTGGGGCAAGGCGTGCGCTCCTCTGGTCTGGATGGCCGCGAACCTCCGGTTCCCGGATGGGAAGAAGATGGGCAGGCCCCTCAAACTCGAGCCTTGGCAGATCTTCATCGTCATGGTCATGTTCGGCTGGGTAAACGGGAAGACCGGGGTGCGGCGCTACATGGACGCCTACATCGAGATCCCGCGCAAGAACGGCAAGTCGACTCTCGGTGGAGCATTGATCGACTACATGGCCTTCAGCGCAGCCGAGGGCAAGGGGTCTCCATGCTACATCGGGGCGACCTCGCTCGAACAGGCAGGGGACACGTTCCGCAGGGCTTCAGGCTGCCTTGAGCTGGCCAGACACGAAGGACTCAAGTCCGCCGACTCGAAGAACTTCAAGGAGATCAGGTATGGCCGCCAGAGGATCACCGCCATCAGCGCGGCGCCGAAGGACGGGAAACTCAGCCACTGCTTCCTCTGCGACGAGTACCACCAGCATGTCTCGAACGACCTGCTCAACTCCATCGTATCCGGATCGGTATCCGACCCCGAGTCCCTCACGATCAGGATCACTACTGCGGGGACCAACCTTCAGGGTGTGTGCAAGCAGGAGCACGACAAGTGCGTGCGGATCCTTCAGGGGGTGGTACGGACCGACCGCTATTTCGTGGCCATATACAGTCCCGATCCGGGCGACCCGGTCGACAGCGAGACCACATGGGAGAAGGCGAACCCGAACTGGGGGGTCAGCGTCGATGTGGATACATTCCGCGCGCGTTGGGACTACGTGCATGACAGCGAGGCGGACCTTGTCGACTTCAAGACCAAGAACCTCAACATGTGGGTGAACAGCAACTCCAGATGGGCGAACATGCCGGTCTGGAGGGGGAAGTGCTGCCGCCAGGTCGACCTGCCATCATTGGAGGGCAGGTGGTGTTGCGCAGGGCTTGACCTGTCCGGCAACAGCGACTTCACCGCGTTCTCCCTTGATTTTCCCGAGGAGAGGAAAGACGGCATCGTCCATACGCAGGTGCACATGTTCTGGGTCCCGGAGAACCGTGTGGTGCCGTTGGAGCGACAGCTCAAGGTGCCGTTGAGGCAGTGGATCAGGGACGGGCTGGTGCGCGCGACGCCAGGCGATGTCGTGGACTACCGGCAGGTTGCGGACTATATCGAGGAGTGTCACGAACGGTACGATCTCCAGCTCATCGCGTGCGACAAGTGGAAGATCGACAACCTTGAGCGCAACATGCCCGAGTGGTTCCAGCAGGTCGCGATCGTCTTCAGCCAGGGCATGATGAGCATGAGCCCTGCGATCAAGGAGTTCGAGCGGTGCTACCTTTCCGGGGACATCGTCAACGACAACGAGGTAGAGAGCTGGATGATGAGCTGTGCGGACAGCAAGCAGGACGAGCATGGCAACGTCAAGCTGGTCAAACCTTCCCTTGGGCGGAGTGCCTCACGCATCGACGGCGTCATCACCGCAATCATGGCTTTCGACACGAGCACGACGCATTACAAGACAGGACTATCCATGGACGACATCGAGAACGCCATCTGTTTCATCTGAAAGGTGTAGAGGTTCCGCACGCGCTCCTGCAAGTTGTGATATAGGGAATGCAGAGGTGGAGGATGGGATTGTTCTCGAGATTCAGAAGACAGCAACGGCATGAGGCTGCGCAGTCGTCAGGGATTGCGGTCGCGGATGGCGGGATGCTGTCTTTGCTCGCTCCTGCAATCGGTACCAAGGCGCTGGAGAACTCCGCGTTCTGGGACTGCGTGAGGCAGCTGTGCATGACCTACGCGACGATCCCGCTGCATCTCTACCAGCCGGAGGGAAAGGGCTGGAACAAGGTGTGGGACGCTCCCGCCGCCAGGTTGATGGAACATCCCAACTACTACATGACCGGCTATGCGTGGCGCTGGTGCATGGGCGTCAACTTCGAGCTGTACGGCGTGGCGTTCGCAATCATCGAGCGTGACCAGCGAGGCAAGGCGACCTCGCTCTGGCCGGTCTCTCCGCGTGACGTCTCCAGGGTCCCTCTGATGGACGGGAGCTACGGCTACCTGTACGGTCCTACCGGCAAGGTGCTCGGCGAGGACGAGATGCTCAAGGTGGACCACATGCCGGTCGGATTCCGGGACTATCTCTCACCGCTTGCCTATGCGGTGAAGGATGTGGAGATCGCCACAGCCAACAAGGATCTTCAGAGGAGCTTCTTCGAGAAGGGTACGAACCTTGGGGGCCTGGTCTCGGTCCCTGCCGGAACGAAGCAGGAAGTGAAGGACGCGATCGCCTACAAGATCGCCAGCAAATACTCTGGCGGCCAGAACGCATACAAGACCCTTGTGCTTGACGACAACATGAAATACGAGCCGTTCCGCTTCACCGACGGCGACAGCAAGAGCCTCATCGAGGCGCAGGACTGGTCGGTCAAGGAAGTGGCACGACGTTTCGGAGTCCCCGCCAGCTGGATCGGGGACACCTCGAACGCAACCGTAGGGAACAGCGAGCAACAGGGCATGTTCCTGGTGCAATACTCGCTGCAACCACGCATGATCGCCTGGGAGACCGCGCTGAAAAAGATCTGCGACAATCCGAGGCAATACTGGAAGTTCAACCTCGCCGCGCTCATGAGGGGCGACCATGCCGCCAGGAGCGCCTACTACCACAACGGCATCATGGACGGCTACCTCTCGATCAACGAGGTGAGGGAGCTGGAGGACATGCCGCCAATCGAGGACGGCGACGGGCACTACTTCCCGCTCAACTACACGACGCTGGACAAGGTGGGACAGTCCACGATGGCGGACCCGTTCGGCTCGTTCGGCGCAAGCGTCGTGAGGCGGCCTGCAAACCTAGAGGAGAAGGTCCTGCTCGAGAAGCGGTTCGGAGATGCGGTGCGCAGCGTGACACGTTCCGACAGGTCACAGGTCGAGCGGATCATCCGGCAGCAGGTGAAGGCTGAGCTGGAGTATCTTCACGGCAACATCGCGCTCGCACCCGACGAACTGGCTGACGGATTCAAGACCTGGTGCGGGGAGCATGCAGGCGACTGGGGGGAGAAGTATGTCCCGGTCTACCAGGACATCATGGCCCGGCTCTATCCCGTCGTCCGGAAGATGGTGACCGCCCTTGGCGTCGGTACTGGAGAAGCGGACAAGGACAGCATGGAGGCGTTCGCCGCCAAGTGCGCGATGGACATGGCGGCGAGGCACTTCTCAAGCCGTGCCTCCGAGGTACGCAAGGCGATGGCCGCGTCATCTGACGATGACAAGGAAGACGCAATCGACGGGCTTGACGACCATTGGACGCAGGACGTTCCTGCGACCGAGGGGCAGAACGAGAGCCATCGTGCGGGACAGGCGTTCAACGTCTACCTGTATGCCGCCCTTGGCGTGCAGTACATGCACGTGCAGGCGGCCGCGGACGCATGCGCGTTCTGCGGACAGATTGATGGCAGGGTCGTGGCGGTAGACGGGGCCGTGATCAAGAAGGGTACAGACCTGGAGGATCCGGAGGGCAACGTGATGCACATCCACCGAAACCTCAAGCATCCGCCATGGCACAGCGGATGCAACTGCATAGTCGTGCCGGGAAAGTGAGGAGGATATGGGCAAGACGAAGGCTAGGCTGGTTGACAGCATCATGGTGAGGCCGGAAGAGATCCTGCCGGTCAGTCTTACAGAGGAGGACCAGAAGAGCGGATATGCCGCGCACTGGAGGGCTCCCGTGTGGAGGCTTGACCAGAGGAACCTCAACGGAAGGACGTATACGACCACGCTTGCGAAGAGGATTGTTGCGGCGAACATCGCGACCGGGGTGTGCGACGGCCACACGCCGGATCCGGAGAAGGAATACGGCAACTATGTGGCGGTTGCCAAGAATCCCTCAATCGAGAACGGGCTGATGTACGTGGACATCTACATCCTTGACGATGACTATGCCAGCAGGCTTGACAAGATCCGCACGCTTGGCGTGCCCATCGGGGTAAGCTCATGCGGCTGGGGAGAGACGGACGAGTATGGCGTCGTCGACACGGACAGCTACGAGATCGAGCGGTACCTGGACTTCGTGCAGCATCCAGCTGCGGAGGTATATGCGGAGCCGCAGAAGGAATCTGAGAAAGACGGAGCCGGGCCTGCGGAGGCGGCTTCAGAAAACAAAGACGTTCATGAGGAGGAACAAATGGGCGAGCAGAAAGGGATGGCCGCTGAAGAGATGCAGGCCATGAAGAAAGAGATGGAGGAGATGAAGGCGTTCATCGAGGCACAAAAAGCCGCAGCCATCAAGGACAAGGAGATTATTGATAAAGGGACTCCGGCAGTCCACACGAATGACGAGTCGAAGGCGTTCGTGAACAGGGTGATCGAGGCGGTAAGCGTCGGCACCTCGTTCGCAGGCACCGTCCCGACCGAGATCGCAAGCGAGATCGTGCGCAAGCGTGACCTGCTTGCCGTAATCCGTGGGTTGTCGACCGTGCACCAGGCAAGCGGCGACTACAAGATCACGGTAGAGGGACAGGGCGTCACGGTGGCATATACCGCAGAAGGAGCCGCCATCGCCGACTCCACACCGGACGTGAGCGTGCTGACGCTTTCCTCCTACAAGATCGCCGCGCTGGTCAAGGCCAGCAAGGAGGTGCTCCAGGATCCTGCCGTGAACGTGCAGGCATACATCACCGACATGATCGCAAAGGGCATCAGCGATTTTGAGGAGAACGAGTTCCTCAACGGCACCGGCTCGACCAACCAGCACATCACCGGCATCCTGACCACGATGTCCCTTGTCGCGAACAAGGGGCAGGTGATCACTGCGGCAAGCGCGTCCGCCCTGACGTGGGCGGATGTCGCGAAGATCGATGCGGTGCTCGGAGCCTATGCGCCGAACGCCACGCTGGTGATGGGCGCGGAGACAGCCAACGCGATCCGCCTCCTGCAGGATGGCGGCGGGCACTACATCTTCCCGCAGAACGAGAGCCTGTCGAATGTGCTTGGGCATCCGGTGCGTATCAGCAAATACATGCCAAAGATCGCGACGGGGGCAAGCGTGATCGTGGCTGGAGACTTCAGCTACTACCACATCGCGGACCGCGCTGGCATGGACCTGCAGGTCCTCACCGAGCTGTATGCGGCAAACGACCAGGTCGGCCTCAAGGCGACGGAACGGCTCGATGCGGCATGTGCGCTTCCCGAGGCGTTCTGCGTCGTGAAGATGGGTTGAGAGAGGTGGCGGGATGGGCATCCTGGTTCCTGAAGACCTGAGGAAGACCTACGGCATGAACCTGCCAGCGAGCAACGATGCCGTCTGGCAGGACTGCATCGACACCGCCGAGGAGCAGTGCCGCAGGATCATGGACATCGGAAGGGACTGGATGTCTTCCCGGTCAGTGTTTTTCGACGGTGACGAGGCTGAGGGCGGCCTGCTTCCGCTCGGACGCGCGCCCATCGTCTCGTGCACCGTCAGGATCGACGACGGCAGCCACACGTTCCCGTCCCTGCTTGTGGAGGGGTCGGGCTACCGTCTCGACCGTGAGGTGGGAGTAGTGGTGCTCTACGGCCATCACCACATCCATGACGGGCGGGACGCCGTGCGCTGCGACATCACCTACGGCTGGACGAAGGACGATATCCCGGAAGGAGTCAGGCGCGCCATCGCATGGACGGCGCTCTACATCTCGAAGCTGACGGCGAGCAACCAGATTGGCGTGACGCAGAGGACGAACGACGGAGGCACGGAATCCATAGAGCAGTCGATGGTGCCGAACGCGGTCTACAAGACGCTCGAGTATTACCGTACCGGGAGGGTGCGCTGATGGGTGACAGCTTCATCGTAAAGATCAACAAGGACAGCTATGAGCGATGGCGCCGGTACGTCGCCAGCCATCTGCAGTACCGTGTCAACGGCGTGCTGGGAGAGGAGGGGGACGCGGCTGCGAAGTGGATCGCGGACACCTACCTGCACGGCAAGGCGATGAAGGAGGTCACCGGCGGGACCATAGCACACTTCGGAGTCAGGTGGAGCAAACGGTACAAGTCATACCTCCTGGCTCCCGGATACAAGGTGCCTGGCAACCAGAACTACCTTGCACGCTATGTCGGTACCAGGCACGAGTTCATCAAGCCGGGATTCAACGAGTACTTCAGGATGAACGACATCTCGAGGAAACTCGAGGACGCCATAGGCAAGGCGTTGGAGGAGCGGAAATGAAAAGGATGGTGAGCCGGACGGAGCGGTTGCTTGATGCAGTCGGACGCTATCTCAAGAAGAGCCTCGATGATGCGCGTGCCGGATGGAACGTGAAGGATGAAGGGCTGGGGCTGCCAGCGGTCGCCATGTGCCATCACGGCTATTGCGATCCTGTAAACGGGCTGCCGCTGTATCCTGCGCTCATCCTCATCGTCAACGGCCGTGACAGCTCGATTCCGTTCTTCGTCGAGTACGACATCACCGTCGGGCTTGCGGTCAAGAGCGAGGACATGGCAGCGCTTGTGCGATGGGGGCAGGCATACGAGGACATTCTCGAGGACGCGCTCGACTGCGACCATTCGCTCGGCGGGAGCGTGCTCGACATCAACGGGCAGCGCATGGACAACGACATCGTGAGCGGCACATACCTGGTGACCGTGGCATGCAAGGTGCAGGTGGACAGAGGAGGATTCGTATATGCAGAAAACGGATATGGCGCAACCGTCGACGCCTGAATGGCAGTGCGAGCGTTGCGGCAAGACGGTTCCGCGTGTGGTTGGACAGTGGGAGCGGCCGAACTGTCCTGTATGCGGAAGCAAGATGGTGCCGATAGTGGAATCGGCAAATGAAACGAAGAAGCTTGAAAAGCTGGAGGATTGAACCATGGCGGTAATGGCGGGAGTTGACGGAGTAGTAAAACAGGGCACCAACCAGATCGGGTACATCGATACCTGGTCGATCACAAGGGCGCAGGCGACAGGTGAGACCAGCCAGTTGGGAAAGAGGGACCAGGAGTACATCCCGACGAACCGGAACTGGAGCGGGTCTTTCAGCGGATCGTTCGATTATGCGGATGCCGCGCAAAAAGCAATCATCGACCAGCTGATCGATGACGGGGTCGGCACCATCCTGAAGTGCTCGTTCGTCTGCAATGCGGATCTCACGCTGGCTGGAGACATCATCGTCACGAGTGTCGCGATCGGCGCGAGCCATGGAGACAAGGTCACCTTGAGCGTGAACTTCCAGGGCACCGGGAAGCTCGGAAAGGAGGTCGGCGCATGATCATCTCGATTGAGAGGGAGAAGACCTATGTTCCGGACGGCTTTCCGGAGGTGACGATATCCTACAAGGTTCCGACCGCGGAGGACTTCGAGAAGATCATCCGGGAGAAGCCTGGAGACTGCGACGTGTTCAAGGCTTTCGTCAAGAAGGTCGGGGGTGTCACGGACGAACAGGGCAACGGCTACAAGCCGGAGGACATCGTCCAGCTTCCCGGCACCTGGCCGATGGTGACCGGGGCGGCGAAGGAAATCATCGAGTCCGCCACGCTGGGGGCCGATGGAAAAAACGGGTAGCGGCCTTGTATTCGCTCGCGTGCGAAGGCTATGACGGGCATACGAGGCGGCGCTACGGAGGAGCGGAACGGACGGTCGACCTGAGGAGTGGGATTGCAGTAAGGATGGACGACATTCCATCGTATTTTCAAGACCAGGACCTGGTGTCGGCCGTCACGTTCTACCTCCGCTACAAGCGGATGGGTCTGCCATATGGCGGGTGGGGAGAGACACCCAACGTATTGGTGGAGATCGTGGACACGATAGAGCCGTTAGACAGGCTCTATCATCCGAATAATGGATTGCTCGGGGATTGATTTGTGCAAGAAAAAGGGTATCATGTAGGCAGGAGCAAAGAATGATTTACTTCCTTCCTGATTCAGGAGATGGCCCCGGAGCCAATTTCGGCACCAAGCTCGGCTTGGTCCTGTTCGTGCTTCTGCCGATCTGGACGCAAGCCTTCATCTGGGGTTGTTCGATTCCGGCTCTCGGATGGGGTATAGCCATTGCAGGCTTCCTGATTTACAAGATTCTCGCACATCTCTTGTGCAAATAACCCTGGCAGTCCGCTGGCGAGGTGCCAATGACAGCCAACGGCGTCAACGTCCAACTAACGGCAAGCACCACACAGGCTTCTGCCGCGCTCAAGAACATATCCAACCAAATAGACCGGCTGGCGGGGATGTCGACAAGCGCATCCAGGCGTGCCACGGATTTCCTGATACGCACGAAAGGCGCAGTCGATGCAGTGTCGTCCGCGGTGTCGATGCTTGCGAAAGTAGCGACAGCCCCTATGCGCGAATTCTCTTCTGCCGCCAGGCAGACCATCACCATGCAGGCGACGGTCAAGGCGCTGGGTTCCGCATGCGCAGTCACCTCGAAAGACATCTTGGAGTTTGCTGACGCCCTCAGCCAATCCACCACATATGATGACGACGCAATCGTAGGCGTGCAGCAGCTGTTGCTGGCGACGAGGAACTTGTCGAAGGAAGGATTGCAGCAGGCGACCGAGGCCGCCATCGACATGGCGGCGGCGATGGGCACCGATGCCAAGAGTGCCGCGGCATCCCTTGCCCGTGCACTTGCGGACCCGGCAGACAACATGCGGGCCTTGCGCTCCCTGAACATCCAGTTCACCGATGCGGAAGAAGATCAGATCAAGACCCTTCAGGAGTCGGGGAAGCTCTGGGAGTCGCAGCAGGTCATCCTTGACAGGGTGAAGGATGTATATGGAGGGGTCGCGAAGGCGGTCGCGGATACCGATGTGGGGAAACTGGATAAGATTGTCACTGCTACTGGCAATCTTGCGGAGGCCCTTGGCGGTGGAATCGTCGATGTGATATCCCCATATCTGGATGGTGTATACGGCAAGATTGTCAGCCTGCAGAACTGGATAGAGAGGCATACCGACAGGAGCCGTGTCGACAAGGTGCTGGAAAGCGGCGGAGACCTGACGAAATTTGGAAGCGGCGTACTTGCGGACTCGCGAGACGACTATCTGTCGCAGATGCAGGCTATCGAAGCAAAAGGATTGCTCAAGCGTGATTCCAAGGGGGAACTTATCGACCCCTCGGCACGGCTCCGACAATGGGACGTGAACGGCAACGAAGGCCCGATGCCAGTGGTATCGTTTGCAGAGGTTGACGCATACAAACAATATGCGGAGTTGAGCGAGAGATATTCCAGGTTGCAGGCAGCCTTCGTGAAGGTCTCAGCAATCGAGAACGCGCCGAAGCCTTCCAGTCCGGACTTCTCCGGATCAGGGGCTGGCACGGCAACCTCGCCATCCCTTGCACAATATGGCTCTCTTTCCCCATCCTACCAGATCCATCAGAAGCAGGCGGATTACGCACAGGCGACACTCCAGTGGGCCAAGGCGGAAGACCCTCAGGAGAAGCAATACTGGGATGAGATACGCAAGGCACTCAGGGAACAGGTCATGGAGATGCTGAAGCCTTCCGGCTCCGGGAGTGATTCGGTGGTTCCTGCCACCAGCGCCATCGGCTCCTTCCTGTCCGCGCACTCCGGCATGAGCACCACCATGCAGGTCGCCGACATCGACAGCCAGCTCGCGCAGGCGAGGGAGCTGCAGGCGAAGGGCGGGATGTCCGACCAGGAAGCCGACTCCATCCAGGAGGTAATCGACAAGCTGCAGGAGCAGAAGGACGGGCTGCTCGGCATCAGCGACGCGAACGAGCAGGTGAGGACCGGAGCGGAGAAGTACGCCGAGGCATATGCCGCATCGACGAAGTACATCAGCCAAGCGACCCAGATGCTTGGCTCGTTCTTCGACCTGTACGACCAGCTGCTCTCCAATGACGTTGATTCCCTGGACAAGCAGCTCTCCGACGCGGAGGAGCGGTGGGACAAGTACTTCGACAACCTCGAGCGGAAACAGGACACGCAGAAGTCGTCGTTGGCGGCGATGTACGACGAGGGACTGATCAGCGCCGAGGACTACACGTCGGCGCTAGAGGACCTTGACGAGCAGTACACCCAGTCGCAGTCGGAGCGCGAGGCGGAGGAAGAGGAGCTGCAGAAGGAAGCCGACAAGGCGAAGGAAAAGCAGTTCAACGCCAACAAGCTCAACTCCATCGCCCAGGTGCTCATCCAGGGCGCTCAGGCAACTGCGGCCGTCTGGGCGAATCCTGGTTGGCCGGCCGCCATCCCGCTGACGGTGATGCTGGGCGCGATGAACACGGCGCAGGTCGCGGCCATCGCCAGCCAGAAGTACACGCCCATGGCCGTCGGAGGTATCGTCCAGAGTCCTACCCATGCCTATATCGGAGAGGGCGCGGAGGCCGAGGCGGTCATGCCGCTCTCGCATCTGTCCAGGATGCTCTCCAGCCAGGGCATGGACGCCAACGGTGGCGGAGTGATCAACATCAGCATCAGCATGGGCGACGTGTACGACCCTGACCAGATTGCGGAGCAAGTGTATCAGGGCATCAACAGGGCGCAGGAGCGTGGGATGCTGCCTGCATGGAGCGTGAGGTAGCTATGGACAACTTGTGGACGATCAGGATTTTCTTCGATGGCGATGCTGCCGATCCGGCTGTATATCCGCTCAGGTCATGCTCGATTCCAAGGTGTGTCGGTGCTGCCGGTACACATGCACAGCAGCAGGCGACGGTCTCAATTTCCGGGCCCACTGTCAGCCTGTCGCTCAAGCTCGTCGGTCGGAAGGATCAGACCAAGGCAGAGATCTACGAGGGCACCGCCATCCGCTTCACCGGACTGATCGATACCGATTGGGACTTCGACGCGAAAGGCAGGCTGATCGAGTCTGTCAGCCTGACGGTCATGGACTACTCGGGCAAGCTCAAGGTCGGGGTGTTCGGGGAGGATGTGGCGCCGGAGAATTCCAGGCTTGTCCGAGGCCCGCAACGATGGCAGAACTATGCCGTCTGCGACCCCGCCAGTCCTGACGCCTCCATCGTCCACCAGATCCTGAAGCTTGCGGCTGGATTCCTCGGGATCACGATTCCGGTCAAATGCGACGCCACGTGTACAACCCGGCTCGACTACTTCCAGCTCGAACAGGATTCCGACTTGAAGGCACAGCTGGAACAGCTCCTCAAGGAATTCCGGCTCGACTATATGTTCGAGGCGGACAACTCCATCCGCATCATCTCCACCGATTCCAACGGGGAGCCGGTGGCGACCGTCACCGACTTCCGCAACTCCCTGAGAGGAAGCGGCAGCGTGTACAAGCCGAAGAGCATCAAGGCCACATGGCGCAAGTACGAGCGCCGTGTCGGGGAGAAGATCGGGGAGGGCTATCACAAATCGGACAGCGTCAACTCCAGGTCGGTAGAGTACGGGCAGGATGTCACCTGGTCGCTTCCCGACGGGGCAGACCTGGACGACTGGGAGATCGTGTCTATCGAGAACCTGAATCCCGGCTCCACATGGACGGAGACTGGGGTGACGCATCCGAGGATTGACGGGGCGTCAGCCAAGGTCACGAGCTACGACCTGGATGGCTGCCACATCGTGATGGAGCGCCACGGAGCCTGCGCCAAAGGGTATATCAGGGCGCGGATCACCGCAGACATCGTCATCAGGTACAACAAGACGCAGGAGCTGTACAGCAATCCAGGCAGCACACAGGAGTCCCTCACGCTGCTCCATCACCATCAGCTGTCAACGGGCAACGGCATCGAGGGAGCCACCGAATATGCCATGTACTACGAGGCCATGAAGCGGAAGGCGGCGACGACATACACATTCAACAGCCTCTCGGAATATGCGCCGGGTGCCATCGTGACGCTGTCCGAGTCATCCGTCACCGGCATCAGCGCCAAGGTGCGCATCCTCGAGCAGACGCTGGACCCGCTTACCGGCATCTACAAGTACAAGGCAGAAGGGGCAGGGGACCTGGACCTCAAGGAGGCCATAACCAAGGCGGAGACCAGCGAGGAACATCCCATATATGGCGGCGACTTCCTGGAGTTGTCGGCCGGTCTGGACGAGTCGACCGGGGTGGTCACAGTGGTGGCCGAGGGCGATGCAGTCGGCTACTACGGCCTTACGCCCGCGTGGGACCTGAACGGGACCAGCGTGACGGCTACCGGCTCATCAATTACGCTCTCTGTCAAAGACCTTGCATTGAGTGGCAACGTGGTCACATGTACCGCGTCGCTCAACGGCGAGACGGTCACAGCGACATATGATATTGACCAGCTTCTATCGGCACCTACGCTGGCGATCTTCAGCGGGGATGGTTCGGTCTTCCCTGTTGGCTCTGTGCATGCGACGCTGTCCGCCGTGCTGATGCGCTCAGGCGTCGATGTCGCGCTTGCGGACGAGTCCATATTCCGCTGGACCCGTACCTCGACCGATACGGACGCGGACACGGCCTGGAACGCATCCGCGAAGGCGACCGGCAAGAGGTCTGTCATCATCACCGACTCCGACCTTGTGGATGGCAAGGCGGTCTTTACGGTCTCATGTACCATTGGCACGACCATCTATACGTCGGCGGGCTTCTCGATTGTCGCAGTGGCAGACGGCAAGTCCGGCTGGAGCAACGCCACGTGCCAGCTGTTCAAGCGCTCTGCATTAGCACCGTCAGCATACGACGGGTCCCAGCTTACCTATACCTTCGCCACGGCCACGCTTACGGGCGACACAGGTAGCTGGAGCAGGACCATCCCCAGCGGTGACGACCCGCTCTATGTAATCTATGCCAGCGCGTTCGCGGCAGCAGACTCCGACATTGTCGAGACGACGGACTGGACCGCACCGGCAATCCTGTCAGAAAATGGCACGGTTGGACAATCCGGCTTGTCGGTCAAGACGGTACTGCTCTACCAGCGGAGCGAAACGGCTCCCGCGTTGCCGACCGGGCAGGTGACGTACAACTTTTCCAGCGGAGAGATATCAGGGCAAGGCGCTTGGTCGCTTGATGTGCCGACGACCAACGGTAGCCCGCTGTGGGTGACAAGCGCCACTGCTGCGTCGAGGTCTGCGAGCGACATCATCGAGCCCTCCGAGTGGAGCGCCCCGGCAATCATGGCCAAGGACGGAGAGCAGGGGGATACGGGCGCTCCATGTGGCGAGAACCTGCTTCTTAGCAAATTGACTGCCGGTAATAATACGACAGAAGAAGACAATGCTATCAAATGCAATGGGAATAATGTTGATACCTATTTTCACATTCATTTTTCAGAACTGCCAATTGTCGGTCGTACTTATACCCTTAGCTGTGATTGTTCGGACCCTGATGGTGTCATCCCTTCTACGGGATGGATTTTCGGTGTTTTTGCGCAAAATTCCGGATGCAATCTTGTAATGAAGGAAGGCAGATGCTTTGTCACTTTTGTTTTAACCCAATCCTTGTTTGACAAGATTTCGTCTATGAAGGCGATAGTTGATGATGCATATAGATCTTTTTTACCAACTAACATTTTATTCTCCAAATTCAAGCTTGAGGAGGGAAGAACTCCTACCGCCTATTGTCTGTGTGTAGCGGAAACAATAGGGCCCAAAGGCAATCCGGGAGGGACGGGTGCTGCAGCCAAGGACTTCACCCTCTACCAGAGTTCCACATTCTTCGAGGTATCGCCTCGCGGCGTGGCGCACAAGATGCAGGTCATCAGCATCACCTGCGTCCCGCTCAACCTGTCCGGCCCGTCCATCAGCTGGTCGGTGTCTTCCAACGTGCCGACGCAGGCGATATCGAGCGACAAGACGGTGCTGTCGCTGACCGTGCAGTCCGGGGTGGCTCTGTCAGATATGACCGTGGCTTGCGCTGTCTCCGGCATCGGCACCAAGAGCATCACCATCTTGGCCATGCCAACCGGCGAGGACGGCCCTATCTATCTCGGCACCGACTGGGACGAGACTTTGGCAGCTACGAGCGATGGCGACCCGCTGAGACGTGGCGATTATTATCTTCGCTCCGATGAGACGATGATCCGGGTTTACAACGGAAGCGCATGGGAAGATGTCACAGATGATACCGCCACACAACAGATGATGATGGACGTCACGTCTACAGCGTTAATTGATGGTGCCGATGTAAAGACATCGAGCAAGGTATTGTATGAATACATCGGGCGTCTCGCAGCCCAGTCGGCATTCATCAGCAGGCTGCAGTCATGCCACATTACCCTCACGCAGACAAACGACGGAGAAGGCTCGATACAATCGGACAAGTACCATTGGAACGACACTGTAGACAATGTCGCGCACGTATACTACGGATGGAAGATAAACCACGACGGTACATCGTTCTTCACGAACATGAATGCCCGTGACATCAACATACAGGATGGAGCCTTCGTCATCCATGACAAGCAGGGCAACCTTGCCTGCATGTCGACTGACGGCAATTCAGATGCCGAGGAAAGCCATATCGCAAGGACATCCACCCTCAACGCCTACCTGTTGAAGGATTTAGTGGAGACTGCTACCGAATTGCATCGGTCTGGTACCGACATCCTTTTATATGCGTATCTGACGCTGGGTTCGTCTACTGTCGCAAAAGGCCGTTGCGCCTATGTGACGGCGGACCAAAGACTCTCATTGCCGTCATTCACCACCCATCTGCAATATATCTCGTTCTCCTTCAACTGGGACAATTCAAACACAATATCCAAATATGTATGGGGTACGGCCTACAACGGCGACAGCAATGGCAGGCAAGATTTCACTCCAACTTATTCAGGGACATATACTCTGCGCATAACCGGCAAGTATATAAGGATTCTTGGAGATCTGAGCACCACAAGATACAGTTATAGTCAGTATCCAAGGGAAGACATCGGAACGAATGCATCTTCCATAGACCCCTATAAGACTGTCTCATACGTAAAAACCGTCGAAATGACAGCAGGCACCACTTACTATATCGCCTACCAAGCCATATGCGCGTATGCCCCCAATGGGGCCTACAAGAGCATTGGCGAATGTTCGGCCACATTCACCGCACAAGTCAATTATACTGGAGATAAAGGGCTCGTGTTCATCGATATGGGCGCATATCTGAAAGCGACAACAAACGTGGTTCCGGTGGATGTATGTTATGACGAATCGTCAAATGCGGGTCATATACAGGTCAATCTGGAGAACAACGGATACAAGCACTATTATTCTTCCTCCGTACTTGCATACACATATGCCAAGGATTTTCTCGCGTCGCTCTCAGACATCTATGGGATATACACAACTGCAGACAAATATACAACCACTGTAGTTGTTGACGGGGTCACGACGGAGGTGGAGCATGACGCCCCGAGAATCTATAGAGAGGGAGGCGTTACCGTATCTAGCGGTTACAGCGAGATTGCTGTATCTGCAGGAGAATTGTCACTGGCTAAACAGTCGTCAACGTATGTACTACCTGCGTCAAGATACGTGAAAGGACTGGTTTGTCTTGAATTTTATAAGACCGGGTATAAGCGAGGCATGGCTGTCGCAAACCTCAACGCAACAGAAGAGGACAGTCAAATCGGAACGACGTCGAAGCCATTTTCCAACGTCTGGGCAAACAACCTAAACAACGTTGCCGTGACCGACAGCAATAATGTGTCATTATCGGTTGAAGGTGCAAGCTCGATTGTGGGGGCTATCAATCAGATAAATAGGGATTT
>CAJMOS010000038.1 GCA_905215015.1 uncultured bacterium
CGAGGACATCAGGGAGGGAAGCGCCTCCTTCTCCTTGGTGATGTTCGACATCAACCACCTGAAACTGATCAACGACACCTGTGGCCACGCCAAGGGCGATGCCGCGATCAAGGCCACGTTCCGGGCTGCCCGGGAAATCTTCCCCAACAGCCTGATTTTCCGTATCGGCGGTGACGAGTTCGTCGTGCTGGTGTCCGGGGACGAACAGGAGCAATTGGCCTGGAAGCTCAAGCTCTTGGACCGCTACCATGCCTGTCGTGACGAGGACTCGCCGGAACCCTGGAACCAGGTCTCCCTTTCCTATGGGGTGGCGACTTGGCGGAAGGGACAGGACTACAGCTATACCGAGGTCTTCGAGCGGGCCGACCGGGCGATGTACCAGCACAAGGCAAGCCTGGGGTGCCGGGGATAGGGTCTGGAACAATTGTCCTTTCTCGCGTATGGTAGGACAGGGGGACATCGTGATCGATATCAACGCGAAGAAGGGATTCATCTGCGATATGGATGGAGTCATCTACCACGGCAACCGCATCCTTGCAGGGGTTGACCGGTTCATCCATTGGCTCAAGGAAAGCGACAAGCAATACCTGTTTCTGACCAACAACAGCAGCTACACCCCCCGGGAGCTCCAGCAAAAGCTTGCCCGCATGGGGCTTGATGTCGGGCAGGAGCATTTCTACACCAGCGCCTTGGCCACGGCAGCCTTCCTGAAGGAACAGGCACCCGGCTGCTCGGTCTACGTGATCGGCGAGGCCGGACTTCTGAACGCGCTGTACGATGTCGGGATCACGATGAACGACGTCAACCCCGACTATGTGGTGGTTGGCGAGGGAAGGGGCTATTCCCTGGACACCATCACCAAGGCCACCAACCTGGTGCTGCATGGCGCCAAGCTGATCGGCGCCAACAGCGACGTCTCCGGCCCGATCGAGGATGGGATCGCTCCCGCGTGCCGCGCCTTGGTCGCGCCAATCGAGATGGCGACCGGGGTGAAGGCCTACTTCTGCGGGAAACCCAACCCGCTGATGATGCGGACCGGCCTGCGGATCCTTGGCTGCCACTCCGGCGAGGCTGTCATGGTAGGTGACCGGATGGACACCGACGTGATCAGCGGCCTGGAATGCGGCATGTCCACCATCCTGGTCCTCAGCGGCATCTCCACCCGGGAGACGCTGAAGGAATACGCCTATCGCCCTAGCCTGGTGCTGGATGGCGTGGGCGATATCGTCGATGTGGCCCGGAAGGCGGCCGGATCCTGATGCCGATGGAGATACCGCGTCTGGTCCATGTCTGGCCGATCAAAGGGTACCGGTTGCTGTTGGAGTATGAAGGACAGGTGAAGCGTGTCTTCGATGCCTCGTACCTGATCAAGGACTATTGGCACAACGAGCGGAAGGAATCGGAGTATTTCGAAACGGTGCACCTTTCGGGAGACGGCATCGCATGGGCTGGCGGCCAGAACGTCGAGGCTGACGAGCTGTGGGACGCCAGCAAGGAGGTCTGATGCGTATCGGTATCATCGGTTGCGGACATATCGCCGAGAAGATGTCCCGGACGGTCCACATGGCCGGCCACACGCTGTATGCGGTGGCTTCCCGCTCCCAGGAAAAGGCTGACCGCTTTGCGAGCCGGTTCGAGGCGGAGCATGCCTACGGCTCGTATGAGCGGCTTGCCGAGGATCCCCATGTCGACCTGGTCTATGTCGCCGTGCCCCATAGCTTCCATGCCCAGGTGGCCGGCATGTGCCTGGACCATGGAAGGCATGTGCTGGTCGAGAAGGCCTTCACCAGCAACGCGAGCGAGGCCGAAGCGCTGGTCCGGAAGGCGGAACGGCAGGGAACCCTGCTTGCAGAGGCCATCTGGACACGCTACGAGCCCATCCGAGGCCGTATCGACCAGGCCGTCAAAGGCGGAGAGATCGGACAGGTCTGCCATGCCGAGGCGACCTACTTCGCCTATCTGGCGCGGAAGCCCCGCCTGGTCGAGCCGTCGCTGGCCGGCGGCAGCCTGCTGGATATCGGCATCTATGCCCTGAACTTCCTGTTGATGAACCTGAAGGGGGAGGTGACGGAAATCCAGAGCATGGCCAGGCTTTCCGACAAGGGCGTCGACGAGCTTTCCAGCACCTCGCTCCGCTTCTCTTCCGGCGCGATCGGGTCGATGCAGACGGGCTATACCGCCGTCAGCGACCGGAGCTGCCAGATTGCCGGCAGCGACGGATGGATCTGGGTGGACAATGTCAACAACCCCCAGAGCGTCAAGGTCTACGACCGGGACCGGAAGTATGTGCGGGACATCCCTGTCCCGCCCCAGATGACCGGATTCGAATATGAACTCGACTCCTGCTGCGCGGCAATCAGGGAAGGGCGGACCGAGTGCCCGGAGATGCCTCACTCGGAAATCCTCCGGGTGATGAGGTTGATGGACGCGATGCGCGCGCAGTGGGGCATGAAATACCCTTGGGAACAAAACACATAAGGAAGGAGAGACATGCGTACATTCTGCATCATGGGTTGCGGCCATCTGGGGACGATTGTCGCCAACGCCTACAAGCAGGGGCTGCTTGAGGGGTACCGGCTCGTCGGAGCCTTCTCCCGGGATATCCGGGATGCCAGGGCGCTCGTCGAGGGGACGGGAGCCGAGGCTGTCGCCAGCATCGATGAGTTGCTTTTCCTGCGGCCCGACTATCTAGTCGAGACGGCCTCGATCGCCCTTTTGAAGGAAGCCGCGCCCAAGGCGTTGCGGCAGGGAACCAGCGTCGTGCCCCTCTCGATTGGCGCCTTCGCGGACGAGGACTTTAAAATCCAGTGCATCCAGGAGGCGCTGGCCCATGGCTCGAAGATCCATATTCCCCACGGTGCCGTGGGTGGCTTCGACGTGCTGCGGACCATTACCTTGATGGGACAGGCCCAAGACACCAAGGTCGAGGCGGGCATCCATACCCGCAAGGGGCCGGAGTCGCTCAAAGGTACCCCGCTGTACTCGGACAAGCTGGAGCAAGGGGAGCGGCAGGTCTTCCATGGCACCACCGCCGAGGCAATCAGGTTGTTGCCGACCAAGGTCAACGTCGCGGTGGCGACCGCCCTTGCCACCACGGGACCGCAGGTGGCAGCCAGCACGATCACCAGTGTCCCGGCCTTCATAGGCGACGACCATGCCGTCACCGCGGAAGGTGAAGGAGTGAAGGCTGTGGTCGATGTCTATTCTGCGACCAGCGATATCGCCGGCTGGAGCGTCGTCGCCCTGCTGAGGAACCTAGCCGGTCCAATCCAATTCTTCTGAGGAGGCGCGTCACATGCGGAAATTCAAGAAACTTGTCGAGGTCGGGCCGGTCGGTCTGACCAGTTGGGCGGAGAAGGAGCTGGAAAGCTATGCGGAGCAGGTTGTCCGCCACGACACCCTGCCTGCAGATGATGCGGACCTGGTCCGGCGGATCGGTGATGCCGACGCGGTGCTGACCCGGACACTGCCGGTCATCGGGGCGAACGTGCTCTCCGCCGCCCCCGGCCTGAAATACGTCGGCATGTGCTGCAGCCTCTACTCGAAGGAGAGCGCCAATGTCGATATCGGCTATGCCGAGGCGCATGGCATCACGGTGACCGGCATCCGTGACTACGGGGACCACGGCGTGACCGAATATGTGATCTACCAGCTGGTCCGGATCCTCCACGGTTACGATTACCCCCGATGGAAGACGCTTCCTCTGGAGATTACCGGTCTGAAGGTGGGCTTCGTCGGCATGGGAACCAGCGGTACCATGACGGCACAGGCCCTCCAGATGCTCGGAGCGGAAATCCACTACTTCGCGCGCTCGGTGAAGCCGGAGCGGGAGGCGGAAGGAATGCGTTTCCAGCCCTTGGACGAGTTGCTTGCCTGGTGCGACGTGGTGGTCACCTGCCTGAACAAGAACGTGATCTTGCTCCATGAGAAGCAGTTCGAGGCGCTGGGAGAGGGGAAGATCATGTGCAACACCGCGATTGGTCCCGCCTCGGACATGGATGCCCTCAAGCGCTGGATCGACAATCCCAAAAACATTTTCTGCAGCGACACCAAAGGCGGCATCGGCCCCATCGCCGACCTGGTGATGGGAAGGCAGAATGTCATCTGCCCCGATGCTTCGGCCGGCATGACCAGCCAGGCCTACGACCTGTTGAGCCGCAAGGTGCTGGACAACATCAAGGCGTTCCTGGGGCAAGGCGCTTGATGGAGAAAAAGAGTACTGGCGGATTGCGTGATATACTTTCCCCATGCGCGTTGTCTACCCCTCCGTTTTCACCGATTTCTCCTGCCTGGCGGGTGATTGCCCCCTGACTTGCTGTATCGGCTGGTCGATCGATATCGACGAGGAAAGCCTGAAACGGTATCAAAGCCTTGCCGGAACGGCAGGGGAGATGGTCCGCGGCCATCTGGTCAAGGATGAGGGGGCCTACTCCTTCACCGTCACTTCCGAAGGCCGTTGCTGGTTCCTTGGCAGGGACGGCCTGTGCCGCATGCAAAAGGAGCTTGGGGAGGATGCGCTGTGCGAGACCTGCCGTTTCTTTCCCCGTATCTCCTGGAATGCGGGCAGCTACCTGCAGTTCTCGATGGACCTTGCCTGTCCCGAGGCCTGCCGCATGGCATTCACCCGTCCGCTTGCCTTTCTGGAGGACGAGCAGGAGGGCGAGACGCCCCTCCACCGGGAGGAAACAAGGGAATTGTCTGCAGTCCTTGAGCGCCGTGGACGGCTGGTTGCCGCCTTGCGGAGGCCCTCGACGGTACGACGCATCGTCACCGATGGAAAGGAGGATGCGCGTCTTGCCGGCATCGTCGCGGATTGCACCAGGAAAAGCCGCGTGGACTTCCTGACCCCGGCGAGGGTCCGCCAGCTCCATCGGATATCCGCTTCCTATTGGCAGAGCCACGAGGAGCAACTGGAGCCTTGGTTCGCCACACTGGGGTCGCTGTTGCTCTTCCGCTATGGATGCATGGCCTGGTATGGAACGCCGTGGGGCCGGATTGTCCGTTTTGTCCGGCGGGCGATGCGGATGACCTACCTGCTTTTGCTCCATCAGATGCGGGATGCCGAGGTGCTGGATGTGGACGCGATGGTGGCCGCAAGCGTGCTGTTCGCCCGCAGGATCGAGCACGTGGAGAAGAACCTGCAGCTTTTGATTACCGGATGATACGAAGAGGACTCCTTGCGGAGCCCCCTTCAGTAGGTGGTCTTTGGAATGTCACGTGTTGGCGAGAGAAGCGAAAATCGCCCTGCTTCCGACAAACTTCCGGTCCCGATAGAGCAGGGTGGGGCAACGCTTGATGCCGTAGAGGCTGCGGCCCTCGGGATAGACGGTCAGATTGACGATCCTCGGGTTTTTGCCGTTGTACTGCAAGGCCGACTGCTCGAGCATGCCAGCGTGGTTGCCGTCCACGAAAAGGATCCCTTGCCGGAGAGCTTTCTCTTCCTGCATCCTCTGGATGGTCTCTTTCAGCACATCAAATGCGTTGGTGCCGTCCTTTTCGGACTGCTTGCACAAGGCAACGGCCAACAGCTGCGCCTTGTTGGTTGACGCGATGGGGTTGCCGTCCGGTTCGTCAAAAGTCTGTCGCATTTCCGCGTTGTCCATGGAACTTCCTCCCGTCCCTACAGAAGCAAACATCCGGGAGGGAAAAAGGTTACCGGGTGATATGGAGCCGTTCCTTCATCGCGTACATGGCCTTCTCCGCGCGGGCGAAGAGCATTTCGTAGGTGGCATCCTTCCCCGGTTGCAGGTCTGCGATTCCGTAGGAAATCGAGATACGGTCGATAGGTTTTTCCTCTCCTGCCAGCTTTGCCATGGCGGCATCCATCTGGTCGAGCAGCTGATAGCGGTCCTGCAAGTCGGTTCCCTCGGGGAAGAGGACGAACTCGTCTCCTCCGATGCGGAAGAGCTCGCTGTTCGGGAAGAAGGAACGGATCAGGTTCGTGGCGGCTTGCAGGTATTTGTCGCCTGCCTCGTGTCCGAAGTTGTCGTTGATCTGTTTCAGGTGGTTGACGTCGAAGAAGACCACCGAGAAGGATTCGCCCCGGCTGACCATGTCTCTGCGATAGGCCACCTCGCGTTCATAGGCACGCGGGGCACCGGCTCCGGTCAGCACATCCTGGTAGGTCTGCGCTTCCAGGTAATTCACGTACCCATGCAGCCGTTCCGCCATCTGCTGGATGCTTCGGGTCAGCGCGGCGATCTCTGCGCCACCAGTCGCCTCCAGATGCACGTCGAAGTCTCCGACCGCGATACGGGCCGCGGCATTCTGGAGTGCCTCGAGCGGTTTCAACAGCCTTGAGGCTATGGTCGCGGTGACTGCGAGGAACAAGAAGGTGATGAGCACCATGGTGCAGATGACGAGGAAGGCCATCGTGTCACGCTTCTGGAAGATTTCTTCTTTCGGGGCGGAGAGTATCAGCACGAGACCGTTGCTCAGCGTGGTGGAGACCAGGAGCTTGTCCACTCCTTTCACCTTGGCGGAGACGGGTCCGGTGACGCCCATCTGGTTCGGCTTTCCCTTCAGCAGTCTGCGGGCAAGCTCGGGGTTGTCGTCGGAAAGGATGGTTCCGGATTTCATCGACGGGTGATGGATGACCGCTCCGTCCGCATCGGCAAGGATCGCGTACCCCGTATCATAGACCTTGATGTTCGCCAGCCTCTGGTCGAGCTGCTCGTAATCGGTGTCGATCGCGACGTATCCGGCCAGAATCCTGTCGGAGAAGACGGGAACCAGGTAGCTCAGAACGATTTGTTGCTCGTTGGCGCTGTCGGCATGTGGTGCCTGCCAAAGCGGCACTTGGCCGCTGATGATGTCGCACCAGTCGTCGCTGTCCCGCATGTCGTTGATGTTTTTCGGAACGGCAGGAAAGAACTGCCCGGAGGAAGGGCTTCGTTTCTGGACGATGCCGTCAACCGCGTCCCTGGACAGGAGGTCCGGGTCGAAATAGATGGCGCACTTCGTGATTTCCGGAGTGGCCGTGATGGTCAGCGTGATCAGCTCTTCCAGGTTTTCCTGGAGTTCCGCGTAGAACTTCCCGTCCTTCAGCATGCTGTAGGACGGGATGGAATGCGTGACATAATCCGCCAGTGTCTGGGCGGCTTGTTCGGTCTGGTGGAGCTGGTTCTCGATGGTTTGCCCGATTTCCGAGCAAGTCGAGCTGAGAATCCGCTCCGAGCCACGGTTGACCGAGTTGTTCAGCTGGGTGCCGGCAATGAAGCCGATGATCGAGGCGGTGGCAAGGATCGTGAGCGCGATCAACAGCTGCAGGGTCCGGGAAAGGGTCCGTTTCCTCATCTGAGGGCCCCCATCTGGTGCTTCTGAGCGTACATGGCTTGTTCCGCCCGCCGGAAGACCGAATCGAAGGAGGGGTCGATGCCTTGGATGTAGCTCGCCTTGCCCCAGGCGACGGAAAGCCGGTCCGTCCACCGGGGAGCGTCGCTTCTTTCGGCCACTTCCATACCCAGATTGGACAACTTTCCGTCGACTTCGTCGAGTTCCTCATCCTGGGGAAGCAGGATGAACTCATCTCCTCCAATCCGGTAGATCGGGGATTTCGGAAAGTTGCTTCTCAGCAGCTTGTAGACGCCGAGCAGGTAGCGGTCGCCCTGCACGTGGCCGAAGGTGTCGTTGATGAGTTTCAGGTTGTTGACATCGAAGAAGACCACCGTATACGTGAACGAGGAGTCCTTCTGGACCTGCTCGTCCAGGCGCTTGACCTCGTTCGTGAAGGCCAGTTTGTTTCCCGCGCCGGTGAGGCTGTCGGTATATGCCCTCTGGTTGACGAAATACAGGTAGGTTTTCAGCTTGCCTGCCATATACTTGATCGCATCGGTCAGTTGCCCGATCTCGTCATTGCCCGTCTCCGGCAACTTGAGGTCGGTCATCTCCCCTGTCATGTGGGCCATCGCCTCGTTCAGCTCGTTGAGCGGGGAAAAGAGTTCCTTCAGCTTGTGGAAGGAGGCGAAACCGGCCACCGCAAGGGTCAGCGCCATCATCAGCAGGATCCGTGCTCCGAGCAGGTAGGATTCCCCGTAGAGCGAGGAGTCCGGGACGACCAGCAGCAACCCCATGCCGTTGGAGAGCCTGCGGTAGGCTGCGCTCATCCGCTTGCCACCCTGCCTGAAGGAAACCAGTTGGTTTCCGGAGCCATCGGGAAGGTCGTTGATGGGAGCCAGTCCGGGAATCCGCGCGAGAAGCGGGGTTCCGATTTCCATGTCCGGGGCATACATGACGTTGCCAGCGTCGTCCAGGAGGATCGCGTGCCCCTGCATTTCCCTGATCGCGTCCAGGTAGGTCGCCATCATCCGGTAATCGAAGGACATGCCCACGACACAGATGCAGATGCCCTGCTCATAGATCGGTACCGCATACGTGAGCACCAGACGATTCGCATGGGTGCTGAAATACGGGCCGAAGAAGACGGCCCTCCTGGCGCGCTGTGGCACATACCACCATCCGCTTTGGTTGAGTCCGTCGAAAAGCCGGTAGTCCGGCACCGGCATTTTCTGGAAAGGAAGGTTGGCGGACTTCCTGGTCAGCCAGATGCCTGGTACTCCGGGCAGGTAGTCGCTGTTCAGGGCGTAGTAGCTGATAAGGACATCCTGGGTGTTGTTGGCGGCCACATCGAGCAGCTTGTCCATGCTGTCCTGATATTGGAGAAGGTAATCGGGGCTTTCCGCCAAATCGGACAGGTGCCCGAACGCGTTGTTCCTGGCGTAGGTGGCTACCGCGTCGACCGATTGCCGGGAGCTGTTGAAGTGGGATTCCAGTACCGACGCCTCGCGCTGGCAACGCTCGTTCAGGATGATTGCGTTGCTTCCCTTCTGGTAGGAGACAAGAAACAGAAACGTGCTGGTGCCGATGATCAGTACGATGGAGACGACGCTGCTGAGAACCAACAGTGTCAGCGTAGTCTGCAAAGACTGTCTCTTCCGATACAGCATGCAGAAAGTATAGCATGATTCCACAAGCCATGGCATCTGATGGCCGCCCGAAAATCTGCAAGTTTCCGCAACAATTGCCGTATGGGCGATGAATGCAGGCGGTTCTGCGCCCATACCCGGGTATGGCACGTCGTTTGTTGCCGCTCACTCCGCGATGGGCTGGTACCAGGATGGGCGGTCGAGCAGGCCGCTTTTCTGCTTGATGTGGAGGATCACCAGGAAGGGGACGGTCATCTGGACCAGTACGAGCACCGGGGTGTAGATCTTGTCGAGAAGCCAGGAGATCGGGGTGAGGATCGTTCCCTCCATCGGGGTGGAGATGAACATCATGTTCAGTCCCAGCCAATGGTTGATGGCCAGGGCAAGCAGGCAGAAGAAGCCGGTGAAGGCCATGTAATACTTCAGGTCCGAGCGCTTCAGGTCGACGGTGCCGCTTCGGGAGAGCAGGATGCCCAGGTACACCATCGTCCCGTGGTAGAGGAAACTGTGGATGGAAAGGTAGTGCAAGGTGGGGAAGATGAGGAGGGAGGTCGAGGGATAGAGCAGGAAGCAGGCTCCGCCACAAAGGCCGCCGGTGGTGATGAAGACGTCGCCGATGTGTTGGATGAAGGGGTTTTTCGAGCAACTCATCACAATCGCGTACAGGGTGATGGAGCAGAAATACAGGGGAAGCCAGGTGTTCAGGTTGGCCGCGAATCCGGTCAGGAAGCGATAGGCGATCTTGACCAGTTCGAGGATCCAGAGCAGCACCGCGTCGCGCCGGAGTATCCTTCGTACTTCCTCGTGTCCGCACTGGGCGGTACGTTTCAGTCCATGGTAGATGGAGAGGAACGTGGTCACCATCAGGAGGAACCATCCCATGGAAGGAAGGCCGGCGGGAGGGTAGGCGCCCTCTTTGGCAAAGAAGTAGTGCAGGAAACGTTTTGCTGTCGAGACCATAGCCGTAATGGTACCGAAATTTCGTTGGTTGGCAAGCAGTCGGGACGATTTTCCCTTGATTCTCTCCCCGTGGAGTGTGGAAAATGGGAACCAGACCGAGGTGGATGTATGGAACTTTCTAAGCGCGTAGGCGCCTTTACCGACAGCGTGATCAGACGAATGACCCGCATCAGCGACAGTGTCGGGGCAATCAACCTGTCCCAGGGGTTTCCCGATTTCGACCCGCCAAGGGAGCTGATGGCGGCATTGGAAACGGTCGCATTCCACGGCCCGCACCAGTACTCGGTCACCTTTGGGGCCCGGAACCTGCGCGAGGCGATCTGCCATAAGGCGGCCAAGGGTTTCGGCTGGCAACCGGATCCCGACCGGGAAATCGTGGTCACCTGCGGCAGCACCGAGGCGATGATCGTGGCAATGATGACCATCTGCAACCCGGGGGACAAGGTACTGGTCTTCTCTCCGTTCTATGAGAACTACGGGGCCGACGCCATCCTCAGCGGCGCGGAGCCCATCTTCATTCCCTTGGTTCCTCCGGCCTACCATTTCGACCTCTCCCTTCTCGAGAAAGGATTCCGGGAAGGGGCGAAGGCATTGATCCTCTGCAATCCCTCGAACCCCTGCGGCAAGGTCTTCACCAGAGAGGAGTTGGAGGCAATCGCCAGGCTGGCGATCAAGTACGATGCCTTCGTGGTCACCGACGAGGTCTATGAGCACATCGTCTTCAAGCCAGCCCGCCACATCCCGATAGCCAGCCTGCCCGGCATGAAGGAGCACACGATTACCTGCAACTCCCTTTCCAAGACCTACTCGATCACCGGCTGGCGCCTGGGCTACCTGATTGGTCCCGAGTACGTGGTGGAGAACGCCAAGAAGGTCCACGACTTTTTGACTGTGGGGGCGGCCGCACCGCTTCAGGAAGCGGCCGTGGCGGGCCTTTCGCTGCCCGACTCCTATTATGAGGAGCTTTCCGCCATGTACCAGGAAAAACGCGACCACTTCCTCCGGGGGCTGGACGAGGCAGGACTACGGCACAATGTGCCCCAGGGAAGCTATTTCGTCATGGTCGATATCCAGCCGTTCCTGGACACGCCCCGGTTCCAAGGCTGGACCGATTTGCGGTTTTGCGAATGGATGACCCGGGAAATCGGCGTCGCCGCCGTCCCCGGTTCCAGCTTTTTCCGGGAACCGGTAAACCACCTGATCCGGCTCCATTTCGCGAGAAGCCAGGCGACCCTGGACGAGGCGGTCAACCGCCTGAAGCGGCTGCGGGAGTACCTGTGATGGAGCAATGCCGTGTGGGGGACAGGGAAATCTGCTTCCATCTGCCTATGGACGCCCGGTTCGTCTGGTTCCAGCCGACCTTCGACGAGGACTATGGTTCCCTCGACCGGGAACTTGGACTGATTTCCAGCGGGCAGCCTTTCGGCTTTGTCGCGTTCCCCCTAAAGCACTGGAACGACGAGCTTTCTCCCTGGCCGGCACCTCCGGCCTTCGGCGATGAGCCGTTTGGCGGGAAGGGCGGGCAGATGCTCGCCTATCTGGCCGAAGTCCTGGCTCCTTGGGTGAGGCAACGCCTGGGGGATGTTTCCTTTGGGGTCGGCGGCTATTCCTTGGCAGGACTCTTTTCCTTGTGGGCGGCAACCCGGACGCCGATGTTCGCCAGTGTGGTCGCCGCCAGCCCCTCGGTCTGGTACCCGGGATGGATGGACTATGAGCGCGCGAACCCCATCCAGGCCCGCAGGGTGTACCTCAGCCTCGGCCTGAAGGAAGAGAAGACCCGCAACGCGGTGATGCGGCAGGTCGGCGACTGCATCAGGCTTCTGGAACAGGAACTGCGCGGAAGGGGCGTGGACGTGACGCTCCAGTGGAATCCCGGCGGTCACTTCATGCCCAGCGATGAGCGCTGCGCCAAGGGCTACAGTTGGGCGCTCGGCCGCTGATCATTTCCACCCATCTTCGTAGTGCTCGAGGAAACTGTGCTTGCCGCTTTTGTCCTTGTAGGCGGGGAAGGTGTTGACCACCACGTTGTGCACCGCCCCGAACAGGGACTGCTCGATGGTCGGATTGTCCTTTTTCAGGCGCTGGATCAGCTGTTTGACTTCCTTCCGCTTGCTTCCCGTCTCCCCCTCGCGGCCATCGGTGACACGGCAGGCGCACTGGATGAACTGGAGGCCGTTGTACCTTGCCCATGCGATGATGTCATGCTCGTAGATCGCGTACAGGGGCCTGATCAGCTCCATGCCCGGGTAGTTCTTGCTGTGCAGTTTGGGCGGCATGGTCTGGATTTCTGCGGAATAGCACATGCCCATGACGACCGTCTCAATCACGTCGTTCAGATGATGCCCCAGCGCGATCTTGTTGCACCCGAGCTCCCTAGCCTTCTTGTAGAGATGGCCCCGGCGCATGCGGGCGCAGTGGTAGCAGGGGTACTTCCCGGCCTTGTCCGCCAGATCGAAGATGTTTGTCTCGAATATCGTGATGGGGATGCCGAGCAGCTTCGCGTTGTCCTCGATTTTCTGGCGATTCTGCTGGTTGTAGCCGGGGTCCATGACGAGGAACACCACATCGAAGGGGAAGATGGAGTAGCGCTGGAGAAGCTGCATCAGCTTAGCCATCAGCATCGAGTCCTTGCCCCCGGAAATGCAGACGGCGATCTTGTCTCCAGGCTGGATCAGCCGGTATTCCTTGACCGAATGGATGAAGGGTCCCCACAGACGGCTGCGGTAAGGGCCCAGTATGCTGTTCTCGATGCGCTGGTATGGCAAAAGGTTCCGGTTCCTGTCAGACATGCGTGTACTCCTGGATGGTGGCGTCGTGGCTGATAGAGCGATACGGGCACCATGGGGACAAGCATAGCGAAAGGCTCCTTGCCGTGCTAGTTCTCACGCCCCGAGCAATGTGCCGACGATGATGCCGGCGTAGGTGCCGATCACATAGCCGAAGGTCCCGACCAGCATGCAGGGGGTGATCAGTTTGGTCCAACCCTGGCTGATCGCCATGCCCGCGGCGGTGGTGGGGCCACCGATATTGGCGTTGGAGGCGAGCAGGATTTCCTCCAGGCTGGAACCGATCAGCTTTCCTCCGACCAGGCAGAACAGCATGTTGACCAGGACGATGATCAGGCAGAAGAGCAGCATCAGAGGCGCGCTTCGGAGAATTGCGCCAATCGAGGCGGGGACGCCGATGGCGAAGAAGAAGAGATAGATCAGATAGGTGCCGATTTCCTCTGCCCCACTCATCTGTTCCGCCTGCTGGAAGCAGAAGGTGGCGAAAAGCATGCTGATCGTGGTGATCCAGATGTACTGGCTGCCGAAGAACGTGCGGAGCATGTTGAGGAACCAGCCTCCCTGGGGAATCAGGGCAAGACACCACCGGCCAAGCGCGCGGCTGATGGTGACGACCAAGACGGTATAGGCAAGGTCGATGGCGATATCCCTCAGCGAAATCGGCTTCTGTCTCCAGTATGTTGCCGCCTGTGTCGTATCCGTATCTCCGCTTTCCTGGTCACTGTAGGGATGCGGATAGTGACGCCGCATGAAAGCATTGCGCGCGAAGGCAATCAATACCAGAAAGTAGATGGCCATGTTCAGGTTGTCGGCCACCGTTGTGGCGCTTGTCAGGGAACTGTCTGCCCGGAAGGCGTCGGCCAAGGCGGTGAAGTTGACTCCGCCACCGATATAGGATCCGGTCATCATCGCCGCCGCCTGGGCCAACGAGGGAACGAAGCGGGAGAGCAGCAGGTAGGCGAGCAGTACGCCGCAGACTGTGCCTGCCGAACCAATCAGGAAGATGGCAAGCAGGCGATGGGTCTCGGTCCAGATGCGCCTGATGTTGGTTTTCAGGAGTAGCAGAGGGATTGCCATCGGCACCGCATAGCCCCAGACCATGTCGTCGAAGACAGGGGCGGCGGTCGGGATGACGCGGAGGTTGACAAGGACGAGGGCGATGACGAGGACGATGATGGAGCCGGAGATGTTCGCCGCCCACTTCTTCGTCTGTTCGAGGTACATCGCCAATGCCACCGACGCGCACATGATGGCAAGAAGCATCCAGGTATCGTTCGGGGAAATCAAAGTGTTCATACGCCATGCCTGCCTAGCCGAAGTATAGCAGGCATTGCCCTGTTGCAAAACAAGAGTTCGTCAGAAAGTCAAACTGGCAGTGATGCCAAACGGGGATGCGGCGATCTGGAACGAATCGTTCCCCGTGAGGGAAGCGAAGTTTCCGTCCTTGTCCTTGCCAGGGGAATTCAGTGTATGCAGGTAGGGCACAAGCCACCCGGTCAGGCTTCCGAACGCCGCTCCGACGAGCACGTCGCTGAGGAAGTGGTTTCCACTGGCGACCCGAAGCGCCGTTGTGGTCGTGGCCAAGGCATAGCTGGTCGCGATTACCGGAATCCTCCACTTCGAGTCGGGAAATTCCTTGCAGAAGACGTAGCTGGTGAAGGTCGCCGCGGCGAAACTGGTGGTGGCATGGCCGCTGAAGAAGCTGTCATGGTAGTCTCCGTCATCCAGCTTCGAGGAGGGCGCCCCCTCGTAATACATGTAGGGGCGGTCACGGTCGACGAAGGCCTTGGTGAACTCCTTGACCCCCTGGCTCAGGAAGACCGTCTCGGCGTACATGGCGTAGATGGTCGCCCAGTCTTCCTTCGGTGCGGCGAAGAAGACCAGCGGGAGTGCGGAGGTGAGGTACATGCCCGCCGTGCTGACGTTGCCCATCGTCTTGTCGTAGTCGTGCATCGCCCAACGGTCGAAGGCCCAGACGTCGTCCTTGTCGCGGACGGTATAGCTGTCAATCCCATCGTCTTTTTCCAAGACCTTGGAGTAGAGCATGTCGAAGCCAAGCAGGCCTACGCCGCCGGCACCCAGGCTGTAATCCAAGGCAGGTGAAAGATGGAACGGTCCCTGCGCCTCGGCGGCGAGAGGGGAAAGGGCAAGCAGGCTTGCCGCGCAGAATGCGGTGGCGACATGTCGGTTCATGCCTCCATCATATCCTGACCCTTTCCCTGTGCGCAATATCAGTCCGGACAGGAGATCCGCGCCACTTCCTCGATGGTGGCATGGAGCTTGCGGACCAGGTCGCTGTCTGCCGCCCGGTAATAGACCTCTTTCCCGACCCTGCGGGTGTCCAACAGCCCTGCCGCCTTCAACAGCCGGAGGTGGTGGCTGACTGCCGGGCTGGACATCCCTACCAGGGACGCGATATCCAAGACGCATTCCTCGGTATGGCAGAGGAGCCAGAAAATGCGAAGCCGCGATGGGTCTCCCAACTGCTTCAAGGCCTCGCTGACCGCGGCGATCGTCTCGGTGTCCGGCATATCGGCAACAATCCTCCGCTGCATGGTTTCGTCTTCAGACATGGCGGCTCCTCCTGCAAGGAATATAAAGGCGGAGGGGAAAGAGGGCAAGATGCAGCGGGTCCGTATTGACTTCCTTGGCGAGAGAAGGTACCCTTATGGCATAAAATTAAACAAATGTTTAATTGATTATATGAGGAGATGAGAATATGGAGCAGGAGTCAAGGCGGAAATGGACCCGTGTCGCGCTCGCCGCGGTATTGCTGGTTGTCCTGAAGATCGTGGAGAAGAGCCTGTCGCTTCCCATGCTGGGGCTGTTCCTCCTCTATCTGGTCCCCTATCTGGTTGTCGGGTATGACGTCCTGGCCGAGGCATGGGAGGAGATCCGGGAAGGAGAAGTCTTCAGCGAGGATTTCCTGATGGGAATCGCCACCATCGGCGCCCTCGCGATCGGGTTCCTGCCGGGATCCGAGCCGGAGTTCACCGAGGCGGTCTTCGTCATGCTCTTCTTCCAGGTCGGCGAGATCTTCGAGGACATGGCCGAGGACAACAGCCGCAAGTCGATCACCCGGCTGATGGATATCAGGCCTGATACGGCCAACGTCGAGCGGGACGGGAAGGTGCTGGTGGTCGACCCTGGCGAAGTGGCTGTCGGGGAGACCATCGTCGTCAAGCCTGGCGAGAAGGTGCCGATGGACGGCGTGGTGGTCGAGGGCGCTTCCAGCCTGGACACCGTCGCTCTGACCGGCGAGAGCGTTCCCCGTGAGGTTTCTGTAGGTGACGCCGTGTACTCCGGCTGTGTCAACCAGCGGGGTCTGATCCGCATGAAAGTCTCCAAGGTGTTTGGCGAGTCGACCGCATCGAAGATCCTCGAGCTGGTCGAGCATGCCAGCGAGGGAAAGAGCCACAGCGAGCGCTTCATCACCCGCTTCGCCCGCATCTACACGCCGGTCGTGGTGGTTTCGGCGATTGCCGTCGCATTCCTGCCACCCCTTTTCTCTGGCGATTTCCTGGCCAATTTCTCCCTCTGGCTGATCCGCGCGCTGACGTTCCTGGTAGTCTCCTGCCCCTGCGCCCTGGTCATCTCGGTGCCGCTGACCTTCTTCAGCGGTATCGGATGCGCCTCGAAGCAAGGCATCCTGGTCAAGGGGTCCAACTATCTTGAGGCGCTTTCCCAAGCGGGAATCGTGGTCTTCGACAAGACCGGAACACTGACCAAAGGCGTGTTCGAGGTGACCGCCGTCCATCCCTCCGAGATGGACGAAACCCAGCTGTTGCATCTTGCGGCCCACGTCGAACGCTACTCGACCCATCCGATAGCCGCCTCTCTGCGGGCCGCCTACCCGCACGAAGCTGACAGCTGCACGGTGGAGGACGTCGAGGAGATTGCCGGACAGGGAGTCCGCGCCACAGTCAACGGCAGGGTGGTATGCGTCGGCAACACGAAGCTGATGGATGCCGTGGGCGCCCAGTGGAAGCCCTGCGAGAAGACGGGCACGATCATCCACGTCGCGGTTGACGGCATCTATGCCGGGCATATCGTGATTTCCGACGCGATCAAGGGTGATTCCAAAGAGGCCATCCAGAACCTGAAGGCTGAAGGAGTGGGAAAGACCGTCATGCTGACCGGGGACAGGAAAGAGGTCGCCGATTCGGTCGCCAAGGAATTGGGACTGGACGAGTGCCATGCCGAGTTGCTGCCCGCCGACAAGGTCGATTGGGTCGAGAAACTTCTCGCCTCGAAGGAGCAAGGCCGTACGCTGGCTTTCGTCGGTGACGGCATCAACGACGCCCCGGTGCTCGCCAGGGCCGATGTCGGAATCGCCATGGGAGCGATGGGGAGCGACGCGGCCATCGATGCCGCGGACGTGGTGCTGATGGACGACAAGCCCTCGAAGATCGCCCTTGTGGTCCGCATCGCCCGCCATACGCTTGCCATCGCCAAGGAGAATGTGGTCTTCGCCATTGCTATCAAGGTCGCGGTCCTGGTTCTTGCGGCCTTCGGCCTTGCGACGATGTGGATGGCGGTCTTTGCCGATGTCGGCGTCATGGTCCTGGCGGTGCTCAACGCGACCCGCGCCTTGAAGCAGAAGGGTTGAACCCCGACACCACACATGCAGGCGGCAGTCCCTTTCGGGGATTGCCGCCTGTTTTTTTGCCTTTTCCCTATTCGTAATGGAGGGCTTCGATTGGACGGAGCCGGGATGCCTTCATGGCCGGCCAGAAGCCGAAGAATGCTCCGACCAGGATCGAGGCTCCCGTAGCAATCAGGATGACCAACGGGTCGACGCTGGTCGGGATTCCGCCACGCGAGAGGATCTGGCAGCTGGCCAAGGCGAAGAGGATGCCGACGATGCCGCCACCGAGGCCGAGCATCGAGGCCTCCAGCAGGAACTGCAGGAGAATGTCGCACTGGGTCGCGCCGATCGACATGAGCAGTCCAATCTCCTTGATCCGCTCGGTCACCGAGACCAGCATGATGTTCATGATTCCGATGCCTCCCACAAGCAGCGACACGGCAGCGATCGAGGCTAAGAGGACCGTCATGGTCTTTGCGGTGGAGGAGGCGACGTTGAGGATGTCGGTGCTGTTCATGATGGAAAAGTCGTCAGGCTGGCCGGGACTCAGGCGGTGTGATTGGCGGATGCTTGCTGTGCGGTCTGCCTGTCCTTGGGAAATCTTGTCTTTGCTGACGATGCTGACAGCGATGCTGTCCAGCGTACCGGTGGCGGACATGCGGGCAAGGAACGTACCGAGCGGCACCCAGATCAGCTCGTCCTGGTCGCGCCCGCCGCTGGTTCCGACCGGAGAAAGCACTCCCTTGATGGTAAAGATGCCGTTTCCGATCTGCAGGGGCTTGCCAACCGCCTCATCCGGTCCGCATCCAAGAATCTTGGCCACGGTGCTGGTGCCGATCACACAGACCCGGCGATAGAGGTTGCTGTCATCCTCGTCGAAGAACGAGCCGGAAAGGAGGGAGCGGTTCTTGATGCTCGGGTAGTCGGGTTCCACGCCGGTGATGGTTGCCGAGCCATTGCCGTTGGCGCCTTGGACGGTGAAGGTTCCCTGGGCGGTGCCGGAAACGTACGAGGTGTACAGCGACTCCTCCTTGATCGCCTCAAGGTCGTTTTCCGTCAGTTGGGCCGGATTCAAGCTGGCCGTCGCTCCGTAGGCATGCTGCGGCATGATTTGCAACAGGTTGGTCCCCATCACGTCGATCTGTGCCTCGATGAGCTTCTGGGAGCCCTGTCCGACCGCCATCATGATGATGACGCTGGCCGTGCCGATGATGATGCCCAGCGAGGTCAAGAGGCTGCGCATGCGTCCCTTGGCGAGCGCGGAGAGGCTGGTATGGAACAGTTGCATGGTGCGCATGTCATTCCTCCTTGCTAGGAGCCTGTATGGGATTGTTGACAGGCTCGTCGCCGACGATGAGGCCATCCCGCAGGGTGATGATCCTCCCGCAATATCCCGCGTAGCTACGCTCGTGGGTGACCATGACGATGGTCTTGCCCTCGCGGTTGAGTTTCTGGAGCAGGCCGAGAATCTCAACGGATGTGCCGCTGTCCAGGTTGCCGGTCGGTTCATCGGCAAGAATGAAGGCCGGGTCCATGATCAGCGCCCGGGCGATGGCGACACGTTGCTGCTGGCCGCCGGAGAGCTGGTTCGGCAGATGGCGCATGCGGTCTTTCAAGCCCATGGCTGTCAAGAGCCGCTCGGCTTTCTCCCTGCCTTCCTTCCGGGAAGGGGCCTTTCGCTTTTCTCCCGGGACCGGCCTCCAGTACATCAAAGGTCGTTCGACGTTCTCCAGGGCCGAGGTGCGGGGGATCAGGTTGAAAGACTGGAAGATGAATCCCGTCTTCCTTCCTCGGACAACTGCGGCCTCCTTTGCGGTGAGATTGGTGATGTCGATGCCATCCAGCGTGCAGGTTCCCGAATCCGGTTTGTCCAAACATCCCAAGATGTTCATCAGCGTGCTCTTGCCGCTGCCAGACGGGCCCATGATGGCCACGAACTCTCCCTCGCCAATGGACAGGTCTATGCCCCTGAGCGCGGGCACCTTGATCCCTTTCTGGCCTCCCATCTGGTACGTACGGGTGATCTGGCTCATCGAGATGATGCTTTTCATTCCTCAGTCTCCCTGGTGATGACCTTCAGGCCTTCGATTGACTGCGACGGGTCCACGGGCTCGACGCATGTCTTGATTCCGTCGGTGATGCCGGCATAGACGGCAAGCTGAGCGGGATGGCCTGCGCTGTCCAGATACCAGAGCTCGCGTTCGGTTTTTTCCTCGACCTCAGGATTCCGCGTGGCGGAATCGCTCATCGAGAGCTGGGAAGGCCCGGTGGGATGTCCGAACGGGTTGACGCCATTGTCGTTCGCTTTACCGCCGGTAATCGCATTGGTGATGCCGTTGACCGAGGAAGCGGATTGCGTTGCCGTGTTACTGGCTGTCCCGGAAGCCGGCGTGTAGCGCAGCGCCGCGTTAGGGACGCAGAGTACCCCCTCCTGCTTATCGACGACATAGGTCAGTGCGCAGGTCATGCCTGGCTTGAGCTGGCCATCTTCGTTTGGAATCCTGGAGACGACGGTATAGGTGACCACGTTGTCGGTTGTCGTGCTTGTCGGAAGGATTGCTTCGACCTTGGTCCCATAGGACGCACCTGGCAGCGCCTGCAAGGTCACCTTCACTTCTTGGCCTTTCTTGAGCGAGGTGATGTCAAGCTCGCCGACCGGAGCCTGGATCAGCAGTTCGCCGTCGTCGCTGTTGATGGTGCACAGCGACGTGGATGCCGGGGTGCCCCTGCCGAGGATCGGGGATCCGATGCTGACGGAAAGCGCATAGACGATGCCGTCAACCGGGCTGTAGACCGGTACCAGTTGTCTGTCGTTCGGGTTGCCGGTGGTGTTCACCTCGGCAACCAGCTGTCCTGAGGCGACATGGTCTCCTGGGGCGATATACAAGGTATCGATGACACCTGATGCGGGCGATTGGACGGTGATGGAGCTTTCCGAAGCAATCGTGCCTACCGCAGACACGCTCTGGACGATGCTGCCACGGCTGATGGCGGTGGTTTCGTACGTTTTCGTGGTTTCCTTTTGGGAGCATCCGAACGAGCAGAGTGCCAGCGTAGCCGCCAGCAGGGCCTTCGTCTGTTTGTGCATGTTGTTCCTCCTGAAGAAGCCTTCGGTTCCTTCTGTGCCTTCACCCTACAACGGGCATGGGGAATGGTTGAGGAACGTGTGTGGAATCTTCGGGGAATCAGGAGAAAAGGTCGAACCAAAAGCAGGTGCCCGTCTGGCGAGAGCTTGTTACCCCGTAGGGCGCGTGGTGGGCAACCAGGATTTGCTTGACGATTGCGAGTCCAAGGCCGGATTGTTCTTCGCAACGCTTGAAACGTGAGGTGAAGTAGCGGTCCCAGACAAGCGGAATCTCCTCGGGTGGAATCAGGTCCCCCCAGTCCCTCACCTCGATGTGGAGCCTGCCGTCCTGGAAGATGGAGGCGACTTCCACGCGCTTCGCATCACCCGAATGCCGCATGGCGTTGTCAACCAGGTTGTAGAGCACCCGCGAAATCAGCTTGCGCTCGCCGTGGACTGAGGGGGGGGCGCCTGAGGACTTGTACTCGATCCGGATTCCCCTCTGCTTTGCCATCGGAGCGAACTGGCCGATTACGCCATCGATCAACACAGCCGGTTCCTTGATTCTGGCCTCGGGGGAAATCTCCCTCTGACCATAGGCGGAATAGTCGATAATGTCGTTGACCAGGCCCCTCAGCCGGTCGGATTCCCGGATGATGATGCCTAGGTCCTGGTTCCTTGCTGCTTCGTCAGGCCAGGAGAGGTCCCTGACCATTTCCGCATAGCCCCTGATGAGCGTCAGCGGGGTGCGGAGGTCATGGGAGACGTTTCCCATCAGCTCCTTGCGGGCGCTTTCCAGTTGCTAGATCGAGAAAGCGGTCCTGGACAGGGAATCGGAGAGCCCGTCCAGCTCGGTACAGAAGCGCTTGGTGCCGGCAGGGTCGAAGAGGCCGTCGGCCAGGTGTTGGGTGTTGTCACTCAACAGGGAAAGCGGACGGCGGAAGCGCCGGGAGAAGAAACGGGAGAGGAAGAGGGCGAACAGGATGGAAATCAGGGTGACGATCAAGAGCTGGAAACGGATGATCCGTACCGTAGAGCCTACGGCCCCGAGCGGTGAGCTGACGTAGAGCACCTTCTCCCCCCGCTGGACCGCGTAGACGTAGTTGGTCCCGTCGGCTGTCACCCGTTGCCAGGTGTGGTCGGGATCCTTCCCGAGCTCCTCGAGGATCTGGGAGTAGTTGGAGGGCAAAAACCGGTACGCGCCAATCTCCCAGGACATGGGCCCGTGGTCGGCCAGATATGGATTCTGTCTGCTGTCATCGGCAGCTTCGCTGCGCTCGGGGCTGTAAAGCGAGCTGTGCTCGTCAGCGTTCTGCAGGATGTTGCCTTTCGTGTCGGTGACGAAGACAAGGAGGGAGGAATCGGACGCCGCTAAGGTAATCCATTGGGCAAGGTCATCATCTTCCAGATGGTCGGCGAGTTCCATCGCGGCGCTACGGACCCCATGCTCCACCATACGGTTGTAGAAGCCCTGGAGAAATACCGTCTCCAGCAACCAGAGCAGGGTGAAGATGAAAATGGCAAAGAGCAGGAAGGTCGCTGTCAGTTTCGCCTGGAACGAGCGCTCATGACGGCATTTCACAGATGTACCCCACGCCACGGAGCGTCTGGATGTATGAGCGACAGTCCTGCAGTTTGGAACGGAGCAACTTGATCTGCCAGTCTACGGTGCGCGGATCCCCGTAGTACCCTTTGCCCCAGACCGCGTCCATGATCTGGTCACGGGAGAGCGCGATGTTCTGGTTCTTGAGTAGATAGCGGAGGATGTCGTACTCCTTGACGGTCAGCTCGACCTTTCTGCCGCCGATGGTCACTGCGTGGGATCCCTCATCAAGGGAAAGTTGTCCCATGGAAAGGACAGTTGCCGGTTTCCTTCCCTCTCGCGGGGCGTTCTGGTGGCGGGAGATGATCACCTTGATCCGCGCCATCAGTTCCCGGGGGGAGAACGGCTTGACCACGTAGTCGTCCACGCCCATCTCGAAACCGAAGAGCTTGTCGTATTCCTCGCCCCGGGCGGAGAGCATCAACACCGGTATGTCGTGTTCCTTCCTGATCTCCTTGGTGGCGATATGGCCGTTCATGCCAGGCATCATGATGTCCATGATGACCAGGTCGTAATGGTGGTCCCGGCAGAGCTCGATGGCCTGTTGTCCGCTTTCCGCTTCTTCCACCTGGTATCCCTCATGCAGGGCATAGCGGCTGATCAGCGCGCGGATATCCTTTTCATCGTCAACGACAAGCAGTGCGGGCACGGCATCCTCCTACGTGGTTCCATCATACAGGACGGCAATCCTGTTTGCATGTGGAAAAGTGGGGAGGACGGAACAACCATCCTCCCCAGGATGGACCGGGAATCCGGTCACTTCAGACTGCCGGTGGCAGGCAGATTCTTGTAGATGGAAGCCCTGTCGGCCGGGTTCGCGGTCCTAGCTTGTTCATGGACCTGCTCGATGACGGCATGACGCTCATCGGCGGCCTGCTTGATCTCTGGATCATCGCTGTCCGGGTGGGCGATGTCCGCATACTGTCCGCCCCCGCCGATCGTGGTGGAGGCGTACAGTGCCGACCGCTCGTCATCATTCTGTGCCGCTTCGAGCTTTGCGAAAAAGGCTTCGCGTTCGGTTGCCGGGTCCGCGCCAATGCGGTAGCTGTAGTTGATGGTCGGCACTCCCTGCGTCTTGACGATGATGACGTCGCTATCGGTCAGCGAGCCGGAAACCGGAAGGGACGCGTAGATGGCGGACCTGTCCGGCGTGGGCGAGCTTTTGGCGGCTTCGTGGACTTGCTCGATCACGTCGTGGCAACGGTGGTCGCGCCTTGGTCGGTGATTTTCGGGGAGATCGGGCTCGATTTTT
>CAJMOS010000039.1 GCA_905215015.1 uncultured bacterium
TGCAGACCTTCACTTGTTCCTCCTGTGGCGCTGAGCTGGTCATTGGTCACCGCGTTCGTTCGCAGCATCACGGCTATCTCGGCCATCATCCTGCTGGTCACGCCGCAGTTCCTGCTGATTACCGTCCAGATCAATGAGTTCGCGGAGAAGGGCGCCTACAGTCTCGCCTGCGCTTTCGCGACCATCCTGATCCTCATCACCTATGGCGCCGTCTTCCTGATGAATCTTTTCATCAAGTACTTCGGCACCAGCAGAAACATCAAGGAGACTGAGTAAGTATGGAAAAAATCAAGAAAGGCGTCCGTCTGGAGCACATTTCGAAAATCTATCAGGATCCGAAGACCGGCAAGGACTTCTACGCCGTCAAGGATGCGAACCTTACCATCGAGCCGGGTAGTTTCGTGACCCTGCTCGGACCTTCGGGTTGCGGGAAGACGACCACGCTACGCATGATTGCCGGCTTCGAGAGCCCGGACTCAGGCGAGATTTATCTTGGTGACGAGCCTATCAACAGCCTGACGCCCAACAAGCGCGATACCGCCATGGTATTCCAGAGCTACGCGTTGCTTCCCCATTACAACATCTTCGACAACGTCGCCTACGGTTTGAAACTGCGCAAGTTCCCCCACGAGGTGATCAAGGAGAAGGTGACGAAGATCCTTGAGCTGGTGCAGCTCTCCGGCATGGAAAGCCGCATGACCAACCAGCTCTCCGGTGGCCAGCAGCAGCGTGTCGCCTTGGCCCGCGCCTTGGTCATCGAGCCCTCCGTGCTGCTGTTCGACGAGCCGCTTTCCAACTTGGACGCCAAGCTTCGTGTCTCGATGCGGACCGAGATCCGTCGCATCCAGCAGGAGGTCGGCATCACTGCCGTCTACGTCACCCACGACCAGAGCGAAGCCATGGCCATCAGCGACAAGATCATCATCATGAACCATGGCGAGGTCGCCCAGGTCGGCACTCCCCAGGAAATCTACTATCATCCGGTCAACGAGTTCGTCGCCGATTTCATCGGTGAGGCGAACTTCCTCAGGGGAAAGATGACGGGACGGGACGAGAAGGGGCTGTGCATCCTCGAGGTGCATGGCAACCCGGTACGTGTCGTCGGTGATGGCTCGATGCAGGAGGGCAAGACCTACACGGCAGTGCTCCGCCCCGAGGCGGCAACGCTTGCAGACGAGGGCGGGGTGCCCTGCAAGGTGGTGCTTTCCTGTTTCATGGGTTCCTATCAGAACTACCACGTCATGGTCGGCGATACCCTGGTCAAGCTGGAAGAGCCCAATCCGAAGAACAAGAAAGTCTACCAGGTGGGCGATTCCTGCCATCTGGTCTTCGCTCCTGAATCCGTGCACGTGCTTGGGGATTGAGCGGAGCCAAAAAGAAATCGACCGACAAGAGGCCGGCGTTCGTCCGGCCTCTTGGTTTCTGTCTGGCATGGTCGGTTTTTGGTGCGAGAAATCGGTTCCCCGCTCTTGATTGTCTCGCGTCTCTTGGGCACATTTGGAGGAGACGGGTCCATTCCGTGGGCCTGGAAGGTTGATGCTGGAGGGAAACGCGATGCTGTTCTTGTGGCCTTTCGAAATACTTGCGCTCATCTATCTTGGCGCGGCACTCGTTCCTGGCTTTTTCTTGCTGAGGTATGTCTACAACCTGGACAAGGTCGAGAAAGAGGATCCGCAGCTGCTTGGTTCGCTTGTCGTCCAAGGCGTCAAGGCCGCCCTTCTCTCGATCCTGCTCGAGTTTGTCGGGTCGATTGTGCTCGATGTGGGCATCTCCCGGGAAAGCCCTATGTACACGCTGCTATCTGCTTTCTTCGTTGTTGCCGCAGTGGAGGAGGGAACGAAGTTCTTCTTCCTGAAAAAGCGGACCTGGTATATCCCCGATTTCAACTTCCGTTTCGATGGAATCGTCTACGCCTGTTTCACTTCGATGGGATTCGCCATGTTCGAGAACGTGAAGTACGTGTTCAGCTACGGATTGCAAGTGGCGCTTCCACGCGCGATCCTCGCCGTTCCGGGACACCTCGGGTTCTCCGTGTTCATGGGTGTCTTCTACGGACTCGCCAAGCATTACGACATCCGTGGCAGGAAAGTGGCGCAGGGAATCTGTCTCTTTTTCGCGTGGTTCTCCGCCATGCTGCTCCATGGCATCTATGATTTCTGCCTGATGCGGGAAACGGGAGAGACCATGCTGGTGTTCCTGCTCTTCGTCGTTGCCATGTACATCGTCGTCATCACCCTGCTGAAAAAGACATCCGCCCACGACAAGCCGGTATGGGCGTAAGGCCGCACTACGAGAGCTGTTTCTCGAGACAGACCAGTTGGACGTTGGGGATGCCGTTGAAGACGCAGGGTACGATGCCGGCCTCATGGTAGCCAAGATGGGCGTATAAGGCTCTGGCCGCGCGGTTGCGCGCATTGGTGTCCATGCGAAGCACGGGACAGCGGTGGGTTCTCGCGTATTGCTCATAGAACGCTACGAACGCTTTTCCGTAGCCATGTCCTTTCATCCGAGGATCGACTACCAACGTATGCAGGACCATGACCTCGCTGTCCGGCGCCGGATAGGTCCATTTCGTGTCGCGGTAGGCGGGGACTTGTGCTTGGTTGATCCGAGCCGCCGCGATTACCTTGTCTTGGTCTTCCAGGACGAACAGATCGTCTTCCCGCAACGCCTGCTCTGCCGTCTGCCGGGTGGGGTAGACTCCTCTGATCCAGCCGATGGTGTTCTTGCCTTGTTCTTCTTCGGTATGGAGCAGGTCGTAGATGGTAGCGATGGCCTGTATGTCCTTTTGTGTCGCTTTTCTAATGGTCATCCGTTCAACCTCAGATAGGTTATGTAGTTGCCATGGTCCTGCAGCAGGTGCGCCAGGTCGTCAGCCTGCATCCATACCGTCATGGTGTTCTCATCGGGGTGGACGGCGATTTCTCCGCCTTGGAAATCCTGGTCGATGAAGACGGCCACCTTCCGCTCGGTGTCGTTGAGGATTCCCAGCGGTGTGACCGATCCGGCTTTCAGGCCAAGGTACTGGTCCAGCTCTTCTTGCGAGGCAAAGGAGAGCGGCCTGCTCTGGATGGTTTTCCTGAGCTCTTTCAAGTCGACGCGCTTGTCTCCTTTGACGACGACCAGGTAGTAGTTCCGTTTCTTGTCGTCACGAAGGAACAGGTTCTTGGCGACAGCCTGGGTGTCCTCGCCCAGGCCGAGCCTCTCCATCTCCTCCATCGTGGAGACAGCCGGGTGGGCGACCATGCGGTAGGCCACCTGCTTCTCTCTGAGCATCTTGAAGACTTCTTCACGGGAAAGCGCCATTACAGGGAAATCGGCTCCTTTTGGATGTCATAGATGTCATCCAGGTCGAAGGTCCTGCCATAGATGGTGACCAGCCCCACGTCAGGCTGGATGAGGGAGATGGGGCCGGTGACCTGTTCATCCTTGGTGGCGATGGTGACGGTCTGGCCGATGGAAAGGCTTCGCAGCATGCACGAGAGCTCTTCCTTGGCGTGTTTCTGTGGTTTGTTGGTTGCGTAGAACATAGCTTATCCTAGCATATTTCAGGCATGGAAGGTCGATAGGGGGCCCGTTTTACTCACGCACGGAATTCCGGTACACTGCCTTGCAAGAGGGAGGAGACGATGTCGTATCAGGATGTGCGGGCTTTTTTGCGACAGAACGGTCTTGCTGACCGGGAGATGCTGCTGAAAGACAGCATCGACACGGTGGAGCATGCCGTCGCCGCCATCGGCTGCCGTGAGGCGGGACAAATCATGAAGTCCCTGTCGTTTCTGACCGACGGGGGACCGGTCATGATCTGCATGGCGGGCGATGCCAGGATCTCCAACCCCAAGTACAAGGCGTATTTCCACCAGAAGGCGAGCATGATTCCCTTCGACCAGGTCGAGGCCTTGACCGGCCATGCCCCGGGCGGTGTTTGTCCGTTTGGCCTGAAGGCCGGGGTGAGGGTCTATTTCGATGTCTCGCTCAGGCGGTATGACAAGGTCTATTCCGCCGGGGGCGACGACCACAGCGCGATTCCCTTCTCGCCGGATGAGCTGGACAGGTATGTGAAGCCTGTTGCCTGGATCGATGTCTGCAAGGATTGGCACGAGCCTCCTACTCGTTGATGGCATCCAGGTGCTTGAGCACCTTTTCCAGCAACATGTTCAGTTGGGAAAGCTCCTCCGGGGTCAATCCGAGATTCTGGATGCGCTGTTGTTCTTCCTTGTCTGAAAAGAAACGGGCGCAGATGGAAGAACCTTTCTCCCTGAGCTGCACGTATTTCACCCGCTTGTCGGTGGGATCGTCGAGTTTCCGGACGAATCCCTTCTTTGCAAGGCGGGTGACCGTGCAGAAGGTGGTGGACTGGGCGATGTGGAGCCGCTGTTCCAGTTCCTTGAAGGTAAGCTTGTGCTCAGGAGCGGACCAGAGCTCGCCCAGTATGTCGAACTGGGCGACTGTCAGGCCAAAGCGGGCAAAATGCCTGTTCCCGTTCTGCGAGAATCGTTCGTTGATGATTTTCAATATCCGGCCTGGATCTTTGTTTGGATGCATGGAACCCTCCTTATCCGTCTATCTCTTCCAGATTGCGTAAGAAACTCCTGGCGGCGGGAGACAGATCAGCCGCCGCGGCTATGCCGATTTCTACCATCCGTGCCGGCGCGACCGGAATGATTTTCACCTTTTCGCTTTTGAACACGCAGTTTTTCTCTTCATTCAAGGCTATGCCAAGTCCCGCCTCCACCATGGCGAATGCGGTATAGCTGTCTTTCGCATGCATGCGTATGTTCGGCGTGATGCCATCGGCCGCCAGGATCCTCTTGTTGTCCGTGTCAATGCCGGAATAAATCTCTATATAGGGCTCTTCTCCGACAATCTCCAGCGGGAATTCCTGCAGGGAAGCGTATTTCGAATCAGCCGGAACCCATGCCATCATAGGGCTCTCTTCCAGCAACTTCCATGTCCACTTTCCTTCCCGTTTCCCGATGACGGCAATATCAAGCGTATGCTCCGAGAGCTCCTCGCACAAATCCGTACTGAAGCCGCTTGTCACATGGAACGTTATCCCCGGATAGGTATGGTTGAATGCCGTCATGACGTTTTTCAGTACCGGAAAATACTTGCTGTAGGCCGAACCGATCGATACCGTTCCCACCGAGATTCCCCGGATCTCGCCAGCGTTCTGCCGCAGGAGAGCCTCATGGTACAAGATCTTCCGTATCTCCGGAAGCAGCGACTGGCATGCCTCCGTCGGCTCTACTCCTTCGTGTTTCCGGATCAGAAGAGGAAATCCATAATACGATTCAAGATACGCGATCATACGGCTGACGGCCGATGGCGTGTAGTTTGATTCCTGCGCCGCTTCCGTGATGCTTCGACATGCTATGGCAAGCAGCAGTATCCGAAGTTTCTCGGTATCCACGGTCCCTCCAATCGTTGCCATATTGTCAATGATTCATTGAAAAACTTTCGCTTTAAGCAACGTTCGTCTTAGTATAGCATGGGAACGAACCAAAAAGATCGGAAATGGTGGGGGAGTTGGATGAAAGCGCTGACGGTCGAAAGGAACAACATGGCGCGCGGAAGGATGCGGGTCATCAACGCGTACGATGCGAAGATGATCATGCTCATGCTGCCGTTGATTGCGAGCAATATCCTGCAGCAGCTGTACAACACCATCGACAGCGTCGTCATCAGCCGGTTTACCGACGAAAGCAACTTTGCCGCGGTCGGCATCGCCTCATCCGTCATGAACCTGTTCACGTTTTTTCTGGCCGGCGCGTGCACCGGCATCTCCGTCCTGTTTTCACAAAGCTATGGGAAAGGGGATTCCCGGGAGCTGAAGAATGTCTTTTTCCAGTCGTTTGTCTGCGGTCTTGCGATATCGGTTGTCCTTTCCCTGGGCGGGATTGCAGGGCTGGGCGTCATATGCGCGCTGATCCGTGTCCCTGCGCCACTGACAGCTCTTGTCAGGCTCTATCTGGCCGTCGTCCTGCTCGGGCTACCCGCCACCTATGTATACAACCTGTGCGGCGCCCTCCTGCGAAGCGCGGGGCATACCTCCGTCGTCCTCATCGTCCTTCTGGTTTGTGTGGTTGCAAACACGGGACTGGATATATGCATGGTGCACACCCTTGGTCTGGGCATATTCGGCGCCGCGCTTGCGACGGTCGTATCCCAGGTCATGTCGGCAGTCCTGTGCCTCATCGCCATCAAGGTATTCTATCCTCAGCTGATGATTGCCAGAAAGGACTGTCACCTTGACCGAAGGACACTCCGCAGGATCCTGCGGTTTTCCGGCGTGACGGCGCTTCACCAGTCAGGCCTTTACATCGGAAAGCTGATGGTGCAGGGCATCGTGAACACAGCAGGCCAGTCGGCGATAGCGGGATTTACGGCCGCCACCAGGATCGAAGGCTTCGCCAATTCCTTTGGCGACAGCGGGTGCGCGGCTGCCGCCGTGTTCGTCGGCCAGGCGTATGGCGCGTGTGACAAGGAAAAAGAAGAAACGTATTTCCACAGCAGCTTGAAGATCCTGTCCGCCATGGGCATCGTCTGCTCCATCCTCATGGGTATTGCCGCACCGGGGGCATCCGCGCTTTTCTCCGGAGCGGGGTCGGAAGCGCTTGCCGATTCCGTATCCTATCTTCGTCTGATCTCCGTGTTCTACCTGTTCTGTTTTACCGGCAATACCTTTGCCGGATACTTCGACGGCATGGGAAAAGTGCAGATTCCCTTTCTCGGCGCGGCAAGCCACATCACCCTGAGGATCATCATCTCCGCGCTTCTCATCCATCAAATGCGCCTGTCGGCGGTCGCCCTTGCCTGCGGCATCGGCTGGATATACGCCAATCTGTTCTGGTCGCTTTTGCGAAGGCGCTACGCGAGGCGGCTGAAACCAGTGCCATGCACATCAAACAGATGACGATGCTATTGCATTGGCGTTATCCGGACTGCTTGCTCGTTTCCCAACCGGGCATGGCGGATGCTCAGTAATGGCATAATCGGAAGTCGGGATGAAACCGCCATCCTCTGTGTGGTGACGTTGCCGCTTTTCAGAGGATGGCGGATGGATTGCAGGAAAGGAATGATTGGTCAGTCCGTCTGCTTGCCGTAGCTCAAGGCTTTCTTGAGTTTTTCTTCGGCTTCTTCCTTGTCGAACTGGGCGATCTGGTTGCTCAGCGTGGAAGGATCGTCGAATTTCTTCTCAAGTCGGGCGTTGAAAAGCGAGTAGAGGATGGGCGAGTAGTACAGCGTCAGGAACCCTCCGGTGACCAGTCCACCGACGAACGTGAGGGCGATCGGCTGCATCATCTCCGAGCCTTCACCCGGGAAGAAGGCGAGCGGGACCATGCCGACGACCGTGGTGAGCGTGGTCATCAGGATCGGGCGCAGTCTGAGACGCGCGGCCTTCAGGCAGGCTTCCATGACCGGGATGTGCTCCCTGACCATATGGTTCAAGGTATCGACCAACACGATGCCGTTGTTGACGACGACGCCGATCAAGGCGACGATGCCGACCAGGGAGAACAGGCTGAAGGACTGGTGCATCCAGATGTGGATCAGCACCACTCCGATCATCATCAGCGGGATGGTCGCGAAGATGATGAACGGATTGATCAGGCTCTCGAACTGGCCTGCCATGACGGCGAAGACCAACAGGAGGGCGACCAGGATGATGACGACAAGCGCCGGCCCGTAATCGGCGAACTGCTGCATGTCCCCGCTTTGGGTGACGGTCACTCCCTCCGGGGTGGAGAAGTACTTGTCCAAGGCCTCGTTGACCAGGGTCTGCACCTGGCCTGCCGAATAGCCGTCGGCAAGTTGGGCTGTGACGGTGTTCACGCGCTTCTTGTTCTCGCGGGTGATGGTCGCGGGACCATTGGAGACAGAGAAGGAGGTGAACGAGTCGAGGCGGACAGCGCCACTATCGCCGGTCACCAGCAGGTTGCCAAGGTCCTCGATGCTGGTCAGGTCGACATCGCCGATTTGCACGTTCAGGTCGTAGGTGGTATCCGAGCTGAAGGTGCTGATCGTGGTGGCGGTGGTGCCGGAAAGGGCGGTGTAGACAGTACTGGCGATATCGCTCATCGTCACTCCCATCGTCTCGGCCCTGTCCATGTCGATATCCAGCGAGACACGTGGCGACCCGTTCTCCAGGTCGGTCGACACATCGACCGCCTCGGGCACGTAGGTGCGGAGGATGGCGGCAATCTGGTTGACCCCCTCGGTGATGGCCGAGATGTCGCTTCCGGAAACCTTGATTTCGATGGGATTATTGTTGCCAGGCCCGCGCCCCGCGCTGAACGTCCAGGTCTCATCCGGATGTCTGGTGGTCAACGGACGCAACATGTCCTTCACCTTGTCGGCGGAATACGTCTGCTCGGTCACATCCGGTAGCGAGATGGTGATGGTTCCCGTAGAGTCGGTTCCTACCTTCACCATGATTTGGGTGTAGGCGTCCTGCGGAAGGGTTTTCATGATGTCTTCCTGCATGGCGAACAGGTTTTCCTGTACGACCGACTGGGTGGTGCCGCTTTGCATCGTCAGCTCCATCTCCACCGAGTCGTCGGTCTTCATGCTCGGCATCAGCGAAAGGCCGACACCGCCAAGCTGCATGGTGCAGTAGATGACGAGCAAGAGCGCAGTCATGATCATCAGGAAACGATGCTTCAGACAGTAGGCCAGGGAACCGACATACCAGTCTTCCAGCTTTTTCTGGAAGCGCTCGCATCCGTCATCGATGTTCTTCAGCAACTTGTTTTTCAGCGGTTTCTGGGTTCTGCTGTCCAGGCGCAGGATCGAGCCGCAGAGGGCGGGCACCAGTGTCTGGGCGACAATCAGGGACACCACAAGGCTGATGACGACAGTCCAGATCAGGTCCTGGAACATGATGCCGATCATCTCCAGCTTGTTCTTGTAGATAATCAACGGCAGGAAGACGCAGATGGTGGTCAGTGTCGAGCCCAGGTTGGCGGTAGCCATGTCCCTGCTTCCCAAAATGGCGCTTGCAACGGCACTCCGGCCTTGCCTGCGGAAGTTGTAGGTGTTCTCCAGGTTGAGGACCGATGCGTCGACAATCATGCCGATGCCCAGGATCAGGCCTGCCATGGACATGCTGTTGACGGTGATGTCGGCCATGCTCATCACCATCAGGGTCACCATGATGGAAATCGGCATGGAAAGGCTGATGATGACCGTCGCCTTGATGTTGCGCAGGAAGATGAAGATGGCCAGTGCCGCCAGCAGGATTCCTTCAATGGCGGAGGAGTAGACTTCCTGCATCGTCTGGCTGATCATCTTGGTCTGGTCCCGCTGGATGGAAACGGTCACTCCGTCGGGAAGTTGCTCGTTGATGCCGGGCAGGGCCGCTTTCAGGGCCTTCGCGACCGTGACGCTGCTGGTGCCGGACTCGTTGGCGACGGAAAGCACGACGACCTGCTTGCCGTCCAGGTACTGGGCGGTATAGGAGTCGCCATGGCTGGTCACGACGGTGGCGACATCGCCGACGTGGATGTCCACACCGTTCAATGTGGTGATTTTGGTGTTCTTGATATCGTCGATGTCACCGAAGCGGCGGTCGATGCGGATCGTGTAGTTCCGCTTGTCCTGGGTGATGGTGCCTAGGCTTTCCTGCACGTTGCGCGCGGCAAGGGCGGTGGTCACCTGGCTCAGGGCCAGGTTGTAGGAAGAAAGCTTGATCGGGTCGACCGAGACGTCGTATTCCAGGTCACCGGTACCGGACACTTCGACCTGGCTGACCCCTTCGACACGCTGCAGCAGCGGGCTGACATCGTTGTCGGCGATGGACTTCAGCTCGTCCAGGTCGCTGGAACCGCTCATGACCAACGTCATGAAGGAGGAGTTCGCCATCTTGTCGAACCGATAGACGGTGATGCTCTCGGCCCAGTCGGGCAGCAAATCCTGGCCGTTGATTTGGTTGACGACGGAGTTCAGGTCCTCCTCGGCGTCGTCCAAATTGGTACCGTAGTTGAATTCCAGGAGGGCGACGACCGCATCGTCGGTGGACTGGGTCGTGATCTTGTTGAGGTTCTCGACGGAACCCGTGTAGTTTTCCAGGACCTTGGCGACCTGCTGTTCGGCGGTCTCGGGGTCGGCATCGGAGAGCCTGACGTAGACGGCCATCATCGGCATGTCGACGTCAGGGTACAGGCTCAGCTGGAGGTTCGAGATGAACATCGCGCAGACAGCCAGCACCACGACGTAGAACATCGTGATCAGGATTGGTCTGCGGACGGAAGTTTCAGAAAGTTGCATGCGTTCCTCCTTGTCAGTCCGTGACGATGTTCACAGGGGTCCCGTCGGTGACGGAACCGGACGTGATCAGCACGTCGCCCGCTTTCAGGCCGTCGGTGATGACGGTCTCGGTATCGTTGTTCGAGCCACGGGTGACGGAGACGCGCTTGGCGGTTCCGTCCTCGACGATGTAGACGACATCCTGGCCGAGATAGGTCGTGATGGCGCTGGTCGGGACGGTGATGGCGTTCTCCAGGCTTTCGGTGGTCAGCTTCAGGCGGACATACATGCCGACCTTCAGCCTGGGCTCGTCGCCGTCCACGGTGAGGGTGACCTTGAAGGCGCGGCTGGTGGAATCGACATTCGGGCTGATGGCTTTGACCGTGGCCGTAATCTTGTCATCGGGCCACGCGCTCATGGTGAACTCGGCCTTCATTCCGACGCTGACGGTGGAAAGGTACTGTTCGGGCAAATACGCGATGATCTCAAGGTCGCCGGCGTTGCCGATGGTGCCCAGCACCGTGCTGGTGGTGATCTTTTCGCCGACATAGCTGTCGACCGAGTAGACGATGCCGTTGATACGGGCGGTGACATCACCTGCCTTGTAGGTCTCTCCAGCGGAGGAGGGGTCGACGGTGGCGATCACGTCGCCTGCCTTGATGCTCTGGCCTTCCTGCAGGTAGAGGGCTGTGATGGTGCCGGAAATCTCGGTGGAGTAGATGTTCTGGGTGTCGATCGAGTCCTGGATATCGCCCCCGACGGTGGTCTTCTTCTCGAAGAGGGTCGGTTCAAGCTGGCGGGTGATGACGTTGACCGTGTTGGTCTTTTCAACCTGCTGCAGGGCGGGGCCGGATTTCTTGGCCCCCAAGGCGGAGCGGCCGACCAGGAAGGTCAGGAAAAGGCAGATGCCCAACAGGATGATGGTGGCTACCTTGTCCAATGTGGATTTCCGCTCCGTGTTGTTTGTGCTCTTTGTATCGTCCATAAGTTTCTTCTCCTTGCTCATACTTTGGTGTCCGTGATGATCTCGTCCACGCTCTTGTTCAGCAATGCGGAGAGATCGTACAGCGCGATGGTCTGGTTCAGTTGTTGCTGGAGGATGTTGATCCGGGAATCGGAAACATCGTCCTTTGCGTCCTGCAGGTCGGAATAGCTGGTCTTGCCGGCATCGTAGCTTTCCTGCAATAGGGCGAGCTGTTCTTCCGCGAGCTCAAGGTGCTGTTTCAAGGTCGCCAGGTTCGCGGTTGCCTGTGAGAGGCTGACGATGGCGTCCTCCACGTCGTCCTTCAAGGTGGTCAGCTGGTTCTCATATTCCTGCTGGGCGATGGAGACGCCAATCTTTGCCGCGTCGATGGCGGCGCTGGTGGAGGACTTTTTCAGCAGGTGGTCGAGCGGGATGGATACCGTCACGCCTACCGAGGTGGAATCAGTAAAATCGCCACCTTTGGAGTCTCCCCACCAGGAGGAGTCGCCTGAGTCTGAGGAATAGATGCCGCCGGAAAACGAGGTGCTGGCCGAAATGGTGATCTTTGGGGCGATGCCGCTTGCCTTTTCGGCGTCCACGTTGTTCTGCGCCTGTGAAACCGCGAGACGTTTCTGTTGCATGGTGATGGTCTTTTCCAGGTCCGCTTCCAGGGTCTCGGTATCCAGGAGGTTCACCGTTTCCGGCATCGGATCCATTTTCGTCTCGTCGGTGACGGCAAGTCCGGTCAAATGGGAGAGCGTGCGGATGGCGGTCTCCAGCGTCTGCCTGGCGGTCTGCACATTGTACTTGTCGTCGCTGACTGTCATTTTTGCCGTGCTGACCGAAAGGGTGGTCGCTTGGGCGGCCTCGTATTTCTCCTGGATGCGTTCCAGCTCATCCTGTGCCCTGTCCAGCGTGTCCTGCTTGCTTTGCAGTGCCAGCCGCGCGGCGACGACATTCCAATACGCAGTCGTCACATTGCTTTCCACCGTGGAGAGGGTGGACTGGTAGGTCAGGTTTGCGGCCTGGTTGGAAAGGGCCCGGGCTTTCCTGTTGGTCGAGAGGTTCGCTGTATCCAGAGACCAGCTGATGCCGCCGACCGAATAGGACGAGGTGAACGTCTCGTCAATCACGCTACCGGTTCCGGAGGCTCCAACCTCTAGGGAGATGGAGGGAAGCAGGTCGTTCACGTCGTTGCTTCGCGTCGTCTGGTTGAGGGTGAGGGTAGCGACTTTCACGTCTCCGTTGTTCTGCCTGGCAGCGGAAATGGCGTCTGAGAGGGAAAGGCTCTCCGCGTACAATCCACTGGAGGAGACAAGGGCCGCGAGCAAAAGGAAGGTTGATGGCAAGTGCATGGAAATCTCCTTGGGTCGGGAACATGCCGACTATCAATAGCTGACGATTAATATACGGACTTCCGTTTCCTTGGTATATCAAGTTGCCTCGAGATTCTGTGGTTTCTTTGTGGCGGCAGATACACAGTTCTCCATAAACAATAGCTTGCTATTAAAATGTATAGCATGCTATTTATTTGATACGGATACAAGGGGAAATTATGGAAGATACATGTGGAGCATTGATTAAGCGCTTGAACGACAAACTGCAGAAACGTGCGAACAATACCCTACAGGACAAGCAAATCACCATCACCCAGCTTGCTGTGCTGGTCGAGCTGGAACAGAAACCAGCAAAGACCATGTCCATGAAAGAGGTGGAGGCATTCCTCCAAGTCGCCCAATCCACGACTGCGGGAATCTTAGCTCGTCTTCGCCAAAAGAAATATATCTCAGTCTTCACTTCAGAAGATGATAAGCGTGTCAAAGTGGTGCAACTCACGAAAATCGGCCACGATCTTTGCGTGGAGGGTTTCCAGCATATGCGCGAGACCGAGGAAATGTTGCTTTCTCCATTGAACGCGGACGAGAGGACCGTGTTCTTGCGTTTGTTGCGGCGGGTATGTGAAGCCTGTCATTGAGCACCGTGTCGGCGAGAGCGGTTCTCATGCATATAACAATAGCTAGCTATTAATAACAAGGTGATATATGGATAACGACAAGATCAAAGCTTTCGCGACAGGACCGATTGTCAGGACCACGCTGTCCAATGCCGTTCCCGCCATGGCGGCAATGCTGATGGTGCTGGTCTACAACTTGGCCGACACCTTCTTCATCGGACAGACCCACGACGCGATCTTGGTCGCCGCGGTCTCTCTGGCGACGCCAGTCTTTTTGGTCTTCATGTCCATCGGTACGATTTTCGGAATCGGTGGCACTTCGGTCATCTCCCGCGCGCTCGGGGAGAACAGGGTGGACTACGCGAAGAAAGTCTGCTCGTTCTGCATGTACGGCTGCCTTGTTGTCGGGATGGCGATGAGCGCTTTGTTCCTCTTTTGCATGGATCCGATCCTCCGTCTGGTCGGCGCGAGCGAGGAGACCTGGATTCCTACGAAGACCTACCTGACCATCGTTTCCTTTTCCGGTCCCTTTGTACTGGTCGCCAACTGCTTCAACAATGTGATCCGCGCGGAGGGAAGGAGCGGCGTCGCCATGGCCGGCCAGGTGGTGGGAAACCTGTTGAATGTCGTGCTTGACCCGCTGATGATTCTTGCTTTCGGCTGGGGAATCCAAGGCGCGGCGATCGCCACCGTCATCGGCAACCTGGTCGCCGCATGGATGTACATCGCTTTCTTCCTCAGCGGAAAGTCTTCCCTCGGCATCGGCATCAGACATTTCACCCTCAAGGAAGGAGTGTTCTCCAGTGTTTTCGCCATCGGTGTTCCCGCTTCGCTGGGGTCGATCCTGATGAGTGTTTCCAATATCGTGGTCAACAGCTTGATGGCCGGCTACGGGGACATGGCCCTCGCCGGCATCGGCGTCGCCATGAAGGTGACGATGGTCACCGGCATGATCTGCATCGGATTCGGCCAAGGGGTACAGGCCCTTTTGGGCTATTGCGTCGGTGCGAGGCTTTGGGACAGGTTCAAAAGGGTGATGCGCTTCTCGATTCTTTTCTCTTTCGCGCTGAGTACAGCCATGACCTTGCTGTGTTATCTGTCCGCAGGGCAGCTCGTCGGCGCGTTTTTGAGTGATGTGACGGCAATCGCCTATGGGACGAGGTTCGTCTCGATCCTGCTTTCGACGAGCTTCCTGTTTGGTGTCTATTACGTGCTTGCCAACGCGCTGCAGGCGATGGGGGCTGCGACCCCGGCCCTGATTGTGAACATCAGCCGGCAGGGACTGATATTCATTCCCATGCAGTTCATCCTCAGGGCATGTATGGGGGTAGACGGCATCGTCTGGGCGCAGCCGGTCGCCGATGTGCTTTCCACCATCCTGGTGGTCGTCCTGTTCCGAAACACCATGAGGAGCATGCAGGGGCTAGGTCGGCGGTAGCCTCATCGGCCTTCCGGTATCACCAACAAGCAGGGCGGGCCGATGGCGAAGTGCTCCTCGGCACCACGCTGGAGAACCTCAGGGAGATGCCATTCCCGTCTACGACCCGAAGACGCTGGAAGGTTGCCAGATCAAGGGCAAGGCCTCATATCAGGAAGCAGACAAACTGGTGGATGGCTTCAAGGTCCTCGTCGAAAAAGGGGCTTGGTGGTGGAGGCTGGCATCATCGTCACCACTCCAGGCAAAGACAACAAGAAAGTCCTATAAGGAAGGATGCAGGGATAAGCGGGCGGTCTCTTCGGGAGCCGCCTTTTGTGTTGATGGCGTTCATACGGGCAAGCCCCATTGCTGCGGATCTGGGAGGAGGCAAGAAACCATGAGTTTTGTTACGATTTGATACAACTTGTGAAATATACTACAAAATGTATTGACCAATAGAATGCAGGAGCGATATGTTACAGGCTAGTTCTTGAAAAGAGTCTTTTGCTTGAGGAGAACGTTATGGAAAAACAAGACGTCATGAAAAATTACCGGTTCCTGCTGGTTCTGATTGGATCCATGGTGGTCGGATCAGTGGTAGGAGCCATCGCTCCCGGTTTTGCCGCGTTGATCCAGCCGCTCGGCCAGGTCTTCATCAATATGATGTTCTGCATCGTGGTCCCGTTGGTCTTTGGCTCGATCGCATCCTCCATCGCCTCCATGAAATCCCGCAGGCGTGCGGGCAAGATCCTCGGTGTGACGGTTGTCACCTTCCTGGTCACGGGCGCCTTCGCGGCGGTGGTCATGTTCGTGCTGATGAAGCTCTTCCCGCCGGTATTGGTTCCGTGGACTGATGTTGTCACCGAGGAGATTGGAGACCATGCGACGATGGGACAGATGATCGTGAACTTCTTTACCGCAAGCGATTTTCCCGGCCTGATTTCCCGCCGTGCGATGCTGCCGTTGATTGTCTTTTCCCTGCTTTTCGGCTTTTCGGTCAACCTGGTCGAGCATGGAGAGGGGGTGATGACCTCGTTCCTTGACGCCCTGACCAAGGTGATGCTGAAGTTCGTGCAGGTGATCACCTACTACGCCCCGGTCGCGTTCTTCGCCATTTTCGCCGGCCTGATTGCCGACTACGGGCCGCAGCTGGTCGCCGGTTCCTATGGCAGGGCACTTGCCGTCTACTATCCGCTTTGCTTCGTCTACCTGTTCACCGCGTTCCCGCTTTTCGCGGCCATCGGCGGTGGCAAGGGGGCAGTGAAGGTGATGTTCCACCACTTGGCCCGGCCGGCGGTGGTTTCCCTTGGTACCTGCTCCTCCGTCGCTACGATTCCTACCAATATGGCGGTTGCTGAAGAGTCCGGCATCTCGAAAGATGTTTCCGAGATGGTCGTTCCCCTTGGCGCCACGATGCACATGGATGGCTCAAGCTTCTCCTGCGTTTTGAAGATCGCCTTCGTCCTCGGTGTGCTCGGCTATCCGATGTCGTGGTCCCAGTTGCCCTTCATCGTCCTGGTCGCGGTGCTCTCCTCGGTTGGCATGAGCGGTGTCCCGGGCGGTGGCTATATCGGCGAGTACATCATCTGCACCATCTTCTTCCCCAACGAGATGGAGCTTGCCTTCCCGATTCTGGTCGCCATCGGCAACCTGGTCGATCCTCCGGCGACCATGATCAACGCCGCCGGCGACTACGTGGTCTCCTTCATCGTCAGCCGCTTTGTCGATGGCAAGGACTGGCTGCAAAAGAAACTGGCTGCCGGTGAGGTTCGGTAAACCGATGATTTGCGAGAATATCTCAGTTTCGAGAGACGGTTCCCACCTGCTGTTCGCAGGCCAGGATACCGTCTCTCTGGCGCAGGAGTATGGAACGCCCCTCTATCTGATGGATGAGGACCGGATCCGTGACCGTTGCAGGACCTACAAGGCGGCTTTTGTCAGGAACTTCGGCCCCAGCTCGGTTCCGCTCTACGCCTCCAAGGCCAACTGTTTCAAGCGGATCTACCAGATCATGCAGGAAGAGGGGATGGGTATCGACGTCGTCTCCTCGGGCGAGATCTATACCGCCCTGCAGGCAGGGTTCGACCTTTCCAAGGCCTATTTCCATTCGAACAACAAGACTGACCAGGACGTCGCCTACGCGATGGACAGCCATGTCGGATATTTCGTTGCCGACAATATCGAGGAGATCAAGGCAATCGAGCGCGAGGCCGGAAACCGGAATTTCCGCCAGCAGGTGCTGCTCCGCCTGACTCCCGGAATCGACCCGCATACCTACGAGGCGGTTTCCACCGGCAAGGTGGATTCGAAGTTCGGCGTCGCCATCGAGACCGGGCAGGCTTCCGATTTGGTGGGCTTTGTCCTGAAGCAGCCGCATGTCGAGCTATGCGGTTTCCACTGCCATGTCGGCTCGCAGGTTTTCGCCGAGGATGTCTTCGAGCGCGCCGCCGTGAAGATGCTGGACTTCATCGCGGAGATGAAGCGGAAGTACGGGTACGAAGCCCGGCAGCTGGACCTGGGTGGCGGCTATGGGGTCCGGTATGTGGAGTCCGACCCGCACCTGGATATCGGCGCCAAGGTGGATGAGGTTGCCAAGACAATCCACTCCACCTGCGAGAGGCTTGGCATCCGCGAGCCGGAAATCCATATGGAACCCGGCCGCTCGATTGTGGCCGACGCCGGCATGGTGCTCTACACGGTCGGGACGGTGAAGACCATTCCCGGCTACAAGAGCTATGTCTCGATTGATGGCGGCATGGGGGACAGTCCCCGGTATGCCCTGTACAAGGCGAAGTACACCCTGTATGCGGCGAACAAGATGGCGGAACCCTGTGATTTCAAGGCATCCGTGGTCGGCCGTTGCTGCGAGAGCGGGGATATCATCCAGGAGGGAGTGATGCTTCCATCCTCCATCCACCGCGGGGATATCCTAGCCCTATGCACCACCGGCGCCTACCATTATTCGATGGCGTCCAACTACAACCGGCTGCCCCGGCCCGCCACGGTCATGCTTTCAGGCGGAACGTCCTACGTGGCTGTGCGCCGCGAATCCCTCGAGGATTTGACGCGCAACGATCTTTGACCTTTGGTGGCGCCCTCCTTGGAAAGAGGGGAGCGCCATACGGTCAGGAAAGCGCCTCTTTCAGGGCCTTGAGCTCGGTTTCTGTCAGTCCGACCCGCTCCTTCAGGTAACGGGTCGCGACTTTCTGGACGGTCTTGTCCGTGCAGGGCTTCCCGTCGTTCAGCGAGGCGAGCATGTCCGGCACCGCCTGTTCGATCAGCTGGTAGCCCTCGCTTTCCTTTTCCAGCCCGTAGGCATTGACGAAGCTTTGCATGTAGTCGTCCTTCAGCTCCTGGATGGTGCCGCCCATGAAGGCGCCAAGGACCATGCAGGCAAAACCGGTGCGGTCCTTCCCCTCGTTGCAGTGGATCAGGTAGGGTCCCGCATGCTCGATCATGAACAGCAGTCCGTCATGGAACTGGCTCGTGTACTCGTCGGACAGGTAGGAAACAGGCGCCACCCGGCCGAAGACCTGGCCTTTGTCAAGCAAGGCCTGGTAGTTCGGTGCACCGGAGAGGTCCGGGAAGTCCTTGTCCGCCTGGTCGTAGATGGTCTTGATGCCGGCCTGTCCGAGAAGCCTGTCGGCCATCCTGCTGGAGTCCTGGTCAAGGGTGGGATTCAGGGAACGGTACAGTCTCTTGGGAGCGATCTTGCCGGCTTTGACGGCGCGGAAGTTGGCGAATGCCTCGTCAGAGGGGAATTGGCTGCGTTCGGTGCGGATGGTCAGGTGGCGGGCGGTGTACTGGGAAAGGTACCCTCCCTTCCTGGCCAGGGTGACAACGACAGGATCGCCGGCTTGCGCATTGCTGGCCTGGGCCATGCTCCGCATGTTGAGCGCCGCGATCAGCCGTCTGTCCTTGTACAGCACAAGCACGGGGCTGCCCACGGCGACGTCGCTGTAGGCGGTGCCGACCGGTGCCTCGACCTGGTGGGAACCGATGGTCAGCGAGACCAGATCGCCGGCCGCAAAGCCCTGGTTCTGCAGTTCCGTGTTCGGCATGGCGAAGATGACGTTGCCGTACTTGTCGATGGCGCTGACCGTGGTGGTCACGCTCGGCTGGGGCTCTTCCGCCTGGGTTGCCGGCTTGGCCAAGTGGGCGCATGCCGTGGTGGAAACCAGAAGGATGGCGATCCAAAGAGCAAGAATGGGATGTTTCTGCATCGTGCTACCTCTGTGTCCCCATCCTATCAGGGAAATCGTCTTGCGGACAACAAAAGAATTCGGGCCGTCGCTACTCGTCCAAGGTGAGCAGCAGGGCCATCTTGAATGGTCTTTCGGCCTTGACCGAGTGCCTGCCGTTCTTGGCGAAGCGGAACTGCTCGCCGGCTTTGATCCGATATTCCTTCCCTTCGTAGCCGATGATGGCCTCTCCGTCCAGGGCGAACACAATCGCATCCCCGGGAGCGGCGTGTTCGCTCAACCCGGTTCCCGCATCGAAGCTCATGACGACGAACTTCATGTGCCGGTCACTGATGATGTCGCGGTTGACGATCCGGCCCGCGGCATAGGGCACGAGGGAAGCGAGGTGAAACACCTCTCCTGCTTGCAATTTCTGATCCATTTGGTTGCCTTCCTTGAGAATCACTTCGAGATAGATGGCTCCATCGGCGCTTCTCGCGCCGACCGGGACGTCCCTGGGGGTGATAGTGCAGTCGTTCTCCGCCAGCCTCCAGCTGGTCCCGTCCAGGAGAAAGAGCTCGAGCTCTCCCTCGAGGACAAAAATCAGTTTCCGCGCCTGATAGCTCTCCGCGCTGATATCGGTACCCTTGGCAAGGCTGAAGACCACCATGTCAGTGGCAATCTGCTGGCTGACCGTGCAGCCCTCGACCGGCTGGTTGTCCCGCTCCAGAGAGAAGACCATGTCACGCCTCGCTGATGGCGCCGACCGGACAGTTCTCCTTGGCCTCGGCCGCGGAACTTGCTTCTGCGGCTTCGACCTCCCGGTCTTCTGCGACGGCTTTCCCGTCGGCATTCAGGGAGAAAACCGTGGGACAAGTGCTTTCGCACAGCCCACATCCGATGCACAGGTCCTGGTCAACTACATATTTCATGACGTGCCTCCGTTCTGGCTCCATCGTACCTTTTCGGCAGAGGAAAAGCTGTTGGTTTTCCAACTGATGATGAAGAGGGCATGGTGGTGTATAATCGACGGCATGGAACTTACCGTCGGAAAAGAATACCAGACCATTCAGGAAACCTTGGACGCCATTCCCTATGACGTTCCCGCCATCGTCCACCTGCCCAAAGGGGTCTACCATGAGAAGCTGTTCAGCGACCATCAGGACCTGACCTTGGCGGGAAGCGGGGAAGCGGAGACCAGCATCGTCTTCGAGGAGGGGGCCCGCCAGATTGCCCCGGACGGCAACAAGCTGGGCACGTTCCGAAGCTACACCGCCTTTTTCTCCGGTGAGCGTCTGGTCATCAAGGACATGAACATCTCCAACTTCGCCGGGGTCGGTTGCAAGGTGGGGCAGGCGATCGCCCTCTACCTGGATGTGCGCCACGCCCATCTTTCCCGCGTGAGGCTGAACAGTTTCCAGGACACCCTCTTCCTTGCTCCACTTCCCGAAAAGGAGCGGGAGCCGGGAGGCTTCCGGGGACCAAGGACCTATGCCCCGCGCCGGAAAAGCGAGGTGGTCGTGGAGCATAGCACCATCCGGGGCGACATCGATTTCATCTTCGGTGGGGCCGAGGCGCTGTTCAACGATTGCGACTTGGTCAGCCTGCACCCGGGGTATGTGGCCGCCCCGTCGGGGAAGAAGGGGGAGCGCGGCTTCGTCTTCTTCCAGTGCCGGTTCACCGCCGAGGTGGCCGGTTGTGTCGACGAGAGCGTCGCCATCATGCGTCCCTGGCGGCCCGAGGGAAAGGTGACCACCATCAGCTGTACCTTCGGTCCCCATATCAAGCGCGAGCGGGTCGTCCATTGGCCGGGGCTGGAGCAGGACCCCCTGTACTGGGACCATTGGCAGCTGGCCGCGAAGGACAACACGCTCACCGAGAAGCAGGTCATGGCCTTGATCGGCAGCTTCAAGGCATGAGCATCGAGAGCGACTTCTTCCGGAAAACCACCTTCGACCCGCAGTTGCTCCGGAAAGAAGGAGTGAGGGAAGACCCCCAGGGGTTCCATGTCAGCGCTCTGGTGATGGAGGGAAGGTTCCGGGCCGAGCTGGTCATCCATCCCGACGGGACGGTATCCGGACGCTTGGTCGAGTGCGCCTTGGATGAGGAGTATCTCCCGTTGCGTGCCATGGGGCAGAAGGGAGCCTTCGTCTCCCGTGTCCGGTCCGCCTACCTGAAGTTCCTGAAGCAGATAGCCGACCGCTATGGCACCACTCGGTACTTTGCCAGCGAGCAGCTCAACCGGATCAGCGACTGGGTGTTCGAGGCCTTCGGCGAACGGCCGGATTTCCCGTTCAAGAATGACAAGACGGGCACGGTCTTCCGCAACCATGAGAACCGCAAGTGGTACCTGCTTGCCGTCCTTCGCGAGGGCGAGGAGTGCGAGCTGGTCGACGTGAAGGTGGACGGGGGGCTTGCGCCGGCGATGGTGGCGTTGCCCGGATTCCTGCCTGCCTACCATATGAACAAGAAGAACTGGATTTCCATCAGGATGGACGGGACGGTGGACGACGAGCTGGTCAAGGACCTGGTCCGGGAAAGCCGCGCCCTGACCTGCGAGACCGTGGAGGAGAAGGACGCCCGTTGGAAATGGCGGCGCTTGCGGTAGTCGTTTGTCTTGCCCCAAAAGGGATAAGAGGATAGAGTCCTTCCTATGGATTCCTCGAAGTTGCTGTTCTCCAACGCGGATTTGAGACAGCTGATCGTCCCCCTCGTCATCGAGCAGACATTGGTGATGTTGGTCGGCATCACGGATACCATGATGGTGTCCAATGCCGGAGAGGCGGCTATCAGCGGCGTCTCCCTGGTAGACATGGTCAACAACCTGGTGGCCACGATCCTTGCCGCTGTCGCCACGGGCGGGGCGGTCATCGTCAGCCAGTATCTCGGCCACAAGAACCAGAAACAGGCAAACCTGGCTGCCAGCCAGCTCTACACGGTCAGCCTTCTGACCAGCCTGTCGGTCACCTTCCTCTGCCTGGTTTTCAACAGGCAGTTGCTTCGCGGGCTTTTCGGCTCGATTGATGATGACGTGATGGGTGCGGCGACCACCTATTTCCTGATTACCTGCCTCTCGTTTCCCTTCCTTGGACTGTACAATGCCGCCGGCGCCCTGTTGCGCTCGATCCAGAAGACCTCCATCACCATGCGGGTCTCGCTGGTCATGAACCTGATCAACGTGGTCGGGAACGCGATCGGCATCTTCGTCCTGCATGCGGGCGTGGCCGGAGTGGCTGTTCCCACCTTGGTCAGCCGCATGTTCGCCGCCATGTGCCTGACAGCCATTCTTTCCCGTGAAGGCGGAGAAGTACGGATTGCCAGGCGAGAGGTTGTTTCCTGGCACCGGGACGTGCTGCGCAAGATCCTCTACATCGCGATTCCCAACGGCATGGAGAATGGGTTCTTCGAGCTCGGGCGTGTCATCGTGGTCTCGATCATAGCCCTGTTCGGAACGGCCCAGATTGCCGCCAACGGGGTGGCCAACAGCCTGGACACCATCGGCATCACCGTCAGCAGGGCCATGAATCTGGCGGTCATCCCGATTGTCGGACGCTGTGTCGGGGCGGGGGAGTACGGCCAGGCCAAGTACTATACCCGCAAGTTGATACTGATGAGCCATCTTTCCATCGTCATCCTCGGTGGCGCCACCATCGCGTTGCTTCCCGCAATCCGTCTGCTCTACGGGCTTTCGGACGAGGCGTGGAGGCTGACGGTCTGGCTGGTGGTCATCCACGAGGGGGTGGCCATGCTGCTCCATCCGCTTTCCTTCAATCTTCCCAACACGCTGCGGGCGGCGGGGGATGTGCGCTACACGCTGGCCGTCGGCGCTTTCTCCATCGTGTTCTGCCGGCTCTTGGGAGCATACCTGCTTGGAGTGGTGCTCGGGTGGAAGATCATCGGGGTCTGGGTAGCCATGTGCGTTGACTGGGTATTCCGTTCTACCTTCTTCATCGCCCGTTACAAGAGCGGAGCATGGATGCGGATCCATCTGGTATGAGCCCTCTTGTTTCCTTTGCCTCCCTCGCACTCGTGCTGGTGCTCCAGAATGTCGTGACGCTGTCGGTCAACCTGGCTGACAACTTGATGCTGGGCGGGTATGCCGAGACGGCCCTCAGCGGCGTGGCCGCGGTCAACCAGGTGCAGTTCATCTACCAGCAGCTGCTGATGGCGCTGGGCGACGGCGTGGTGATTTTCTGCGCCCGCTACTGGGGTGCCCGGAATCTGGAGCCGATGAGGCGGATTTCCAGTCTTGCCATGCGTCTGGCAATCGGCATATCCCTTGTCCTTTTCGCCTTGGTCTCCCTGTTTCCCCGGCAGGTGCTGTTGGTCTTTACCGACGACGAGGCGATCATCGCCGAGG
>CAJMOS010000040.1 GCA_905215015.1 uncultured bacterium
GGTACCATCGGCGGCCTGCCTGATTCGAACAACCCGTTCTCGCTCGGGGATGTCAACGCCAACCTGTTTACCATCGGCTTTACCGTGACCCTGCCGGTCTCGACCGGCGGTTACCGCTTGGCCAACACCCAGGATGCGAAGCTAGAGGTAGAGAAGGCGAACCTGAACCTGCTCAAGAAGCAGGACGCAATCAAACAGGAATTGAAGGACGTCCAACTGGAAGGAGAGCTTGCCCAGAGCCAGCTGGAAGCCGCCCGCGTGATTGTCACCACCAGCCAGCGGGCCGTCGACCTGGCGCGCACCTCGGTGGAAAACGGGCTTGCGACCCAGACGACCCTGACCCAGGCGGAGACGCAACTGGCCCAGGCGAAGGTCAACCTGGCAAGCGCCCGTTATGCCTGCAAAGTCGCACTCTATGACGGAGAGTTCGCGATGGGCCGTCACTGATGGTATCCGATACGTCCCTCCGGCCGGTTCATTCCATCCGAAGGGACTTTGCGTGCGGATGCCTGCAACGGGCGCTTTGGGCCGAGGGCATGAAATAGGTTCTTGCTTCGCCATGAGCTCTTGTGGGAGAAAGGACGACGATGGTTGGTTGCTTGGACGGTTTCAGGGCTTGCCAAGGAGTTGTCTTGGAGAATGTCTGGCTCACGCTTCTCCCAGTACGAATCCATGGTCAGTCTGGTGAAGCTGGAGATGGAAACAGACCCCGTCACCAAGCCAGAATGTCTGTGAATATTCGATGGGCGTGCCATCTGCGAGACAGGAGATTCCTTTGACAAGAAGAAGTGGAACATCCAAGGTACAGGCGAGGAGCTTGCTTTCCGATTGGGTGGCTCTTACAGCCTCCACCCAATCGTCAACCCGTTTGGGGATGATATGGTATCGTTTCTCCAAGGTAGAGGAAAGCGAGTTGTCCACCAAACCTTCCTCGACGAAGTTGGGAAGTAGATAGCTCGGGAGCCAGGACTTTCCGATCGCGATGGGTTTCTTTTCCAGATAGAAGACCCTCTTCAGATAGATGGCGTCATCCTTGTCTTGGGGAAGTCGCAACTCCTCCCGGATTTCCGGATAGACGGGGCTTACGTGGCTTACCGTTACTATCTCTGCAGTGATCTCGGTTTCTTCTTCGCCAAAGCGTGCCCCTGATACCAATTTGTAGTTGAGATCATGGACAAAAGGTTTCGGTACGTCACTGGTCACATAGGCGCCTTTGCCACGATAACGCTTGATGATGCGGTCCTTTTCCAGTTCGGCCAAGGCTTGGCGTAGCGTGACACGGCTGACCCCATAGTGTCTGGTCAACTCGGTCTCCGATGGCATCAGGTCTCCGACGCTCCACTCGTGTCTGCCAATCCGGTCAAGCAAGTCCTGCTGGATCTGGTAGTACATCGGTACCGGGGATTCTCTATCAATCATGCACACGCCTCATTTTTCTCTTTAGGTATACCATACCTTTTCTGTTTGGGGTATGCGAGAGATTTTTCGCAACTTTGCAAAAAGTGTGTGAAGGTACTTGCATACTTAAAAACTTATATTAATAATAATACAAGCAAACAAGAGGAGCCGCAAGCAATGGACGCAAAAGAGACGAAGGAACATGTCCTGGCAAGCCTGTATGGGATGGCGTGCGGGGATGCTCTCGGGGTGCCGACTTCCTTCTATACGCCGGAGATGATCCGTTCGAAGTGGGGCTGGATTGATACGTTCCATCCTCCGGAGAAGGGCCATATCTTTCATGATGGACTGAAAGCTGGGGAGTACACCGATGATACCGAACAGTCTCTTGCGTTGATCAAGGCATTCAAGAAGAGCGGGAAGGTGGTTCCGGCCGATATCGTGATCGAGCTGTTGGCCTGGGCGGACCGGGTCAAGGACAAGTATGCCAGTCCTCTTGGTCCGAGTACCGAGCGCGCCTTGAAGGCGATTGGAGCTGGCGCTCCGATTACCGAAAGCGGCCGCTATGGCAACACCAATGGTGCCGCCATGCGCATCGCTCCCATCGGTCTGATCCACGGCATGTTGGATTCCTCGATGGAGGCGTGCGTGCGCGACGTTTACCAGAGTTGCATCCCGACCCACAACACTACGGTCTGTGTTGCTGCCGCCTCGGCCATCGCATGGGCAATCGCTGTCGTTCTCCGGGGGGAGAAGGACCTGGATGTAGTCGTATCCCAGGCATCTCGCGCAGCTTCAGAGGGTGCCAGGTACGGATACCCCATCGCCTCTCCTTCCATTTCCCGTCGCATCGAATGGGCTTGCTCGATTGTCCGTTCATACAGCTCTGATCCCAAGAAGGCGATGGACGAATTGTATGGCTATTTCGGTGGCGGGGATCTTTCAGCTGATTCAATTCCTACTGCTGTCGCCTTGTTCCTTTTGGGAAGGGGCAATGTGCGCACGGTGGATTGCTACTGCGCCAACTTCGGCGGTGACTGCGACACCAACGGAGCCATGGCAGGTGCCATTGCAGGTGCCTACAGCGGGATGGCTACAGTTCCTCCTGAGTGGGTCGATGAGATTGAAGCGGTCAACAAGGTCGGTATGCCGTCCTATGCAGACGACCTGATCGCGCTATCCCGGCATTGGCAGATTGCCGGATGACAGGAGGATACAATGGCGTACAAAAGGAGTTTCTTTCGGAAGGTCGAGCCCTGGTTGTACCTGTTGCCGGCAGCGCTCTTTTTCTTCACCTTTACCTATTATCCGTTTGCCAAGACGATTTTCTCGAGTTTTTTCCGGGTCGACCAGATGGGGAAGTGGAAGGCATTCGTGGGATGGGAAAACTATATCCATGTCCTTTCGCTGGACGCATTCCACTCGTCGGTGGCAAACACCATCATCTACACGGTACTTGATGCCCCGCTCAGTATCCTCATCGCACTGCTGTTCGCCTTGATCAGCTACAAGCCGACGAGGACAAGTTGCATCTACGAGACATTGTTCGCCGTGACGATGGCTATGTCCATGTCGGTTTCTGCCATGATCTTCAAGCTTGCGTACAATCCAAGTATCGGGGTGCTGAACGCCATCCTCCACACGAAGATCAACTGGTTGAACGACCAGAAGTGGGCAATGGTCGCCATCACCGCTATCGGCGTGTGGATGCATATTGGCTACAACTACATCTTCCTTTTGGCCGCGGTACGGGGAATCGACAAATCCCTTTTGGAAAGCGCTTCTTTGGATGGGGCGCGGTTCTGGAGCCGCACCACCAAGATCATCATGCCCCTCATCAGCCCGACCTTGTTTTTCCTGGTCATCACGTCGATGGCGAAGGACATGATGATGAGTTCGCTGGTGTTGATTTTCACCAACAGCGCCTCGCTTTCGACCACGGTCAATATCGAGACCATGATCAGCTATATGTACAAGCAGGCGGTGAACAACCTGAACTACAACGATGCCTATGCCACGGCCATCATCGCGTTCATCATGACCTTCCTGCTGATGCTCGCCAGTTTCCGCTATGAGAAGAAAGGAGTGTTCTACAATTGAACCACGTAGTTGCAAACAATCCTTGGAAACACCGCGTTGAAGGCGCCATCTATCAGGCATTCGCCATCATGCTCGGCATCTTCATCATCCTGCCGATTGTCTATGCTTTCCTGATTTCCTGCATGCCTGCAAACGAGATACTCCGGCGTCCGCCGAAATTCATCCCGAAGCACTGGGTGCTCTCCAATTACCGGCAGGCCATCCAGGCGACGACGCTGGGCCGGTTCATGCTCAACTCGTTGATTCTTGCCGGCATTTCCAGCGTGGTGCGTGTCATTACCAGCGCCATGGCCGCCTATGCCTTCGCCTTCTACAAGTTCAAGGGGAAACAGGTGATGTTCATGCTCTTCATGGGTACCATCATGATTCCCGGTGATGTGGTTCTGGTCACCAACTACCAGACGGTTGCCCGTATGGGTTTGATCAACACCTATACCGGCATGATGATTGTCTTTCTTTGCTCGGCGACCAACATCTTCATGATGCGGCAGTATTTCCTGACGTTCAGTCTTTCCATCAAAGAGGCCGCAGTCATCGACGGGTGCGGGAACTTCCGGTTCTTTGTCCAAATCCTGCTCCCTCTTTCCACGCCAGTCATGACGACGATTTTCATCTCCGCTTTCATCGGTACCTGGAACACATATCTCTGGCCGATGTTGGTGACGAACGACAACTTGATGCGCACTGTCCAGGTGGGAGTCACAATGCTGAATTTCCCCGATGGTGTCGTCTATGGGCCGGTGATGGCCGCTTCGATTCTGGTATTGCTTCCCACGCTTGTCATCTTCTTGATTTTCCGGAGGAGGATCGTCGGTGGCATCATGGGTGGCTCGGTGAAAGGTTAAGTGGAATTTCCGAGGAGGAAAAAATGAAAAGAAAGATCACTTTGGTTCTGATGTCGGTTCTGGCTTTGGGATTCGCCACTGCCCAGGGAAACAAAGAGAGTGCCGTTGAAAGTGCGAAGCCAGTACGGACGGTGGAGTTCTGGCACACGATGAGCGGTGTCAACGGCCAGGCCATCGACAAGATCGCCAAGAGTTTCAATGAGACGATTGGCAAGGAGAAGGGGATTGTCGTCAAGAGCGTCTTCCAGGGCAATGACAACAGCGAGAAGCTGAAGACCTTGGCCCAGGCCGGCGACCAGAAGAACTTCCCGGATGTCTGCCAGATTGTCGGTGCCGGCATCCCGTCCGCCATGGGATATCCACAGCTCGTGCCGGTGCAGACCATGTTCGATAAAGGCTCCTCCATCGTAAGCAAGGATGACATAGAGCCGAACATGCTTCGTGCCTATACCTACGAGAACACCTTGGTCGGCATGCCGGTTTCCTGTTCGGCTCTTCTGCTTTACTACAACAAGGACATGTTCAAAGCGGCTGGCATCGCAAATCCGCCCGCCACGATTGCGGAGATGGCCGATGATATCAGCAAGCTGATGGTGAAGAAAGGCAACGAGGTGGAGCGCTATGGCCTGAACGTCGCCGTGCGTCGTTACCAGATGGCCAATTTCATCGGCGGCCAGGGCGACTACAACTTTTTCGGGGACAACGAGGGCGGCCGCCTCGCTCCGATGACCCGCGTCACCTTCGGAGACGACGGCACGCTGCGCAAGTTCCTGACTGAATGGCAGAAAGTCATCGCCACCGGCGGCTATAAGCCGAGCGAAGATGACATCAACGAGGAGTTCGCGCTGCAGATGCATGCTATGGTGCTGATGTCCACAGCCCGTATCGGCAAGATCCGTGCGTTGGTCGGTGACCAGTTCGACTGGGGTGTCGCGCCGCTTCCGAAAGTAGATCCCGCCGACAAGGGTGGCATCGCCGTTGGTGGCTCCTGTGTCGTGATGTTCGACCCGGATAACGATCCCGAGCAGGTTGAGGCTGCTTGGCTCTTCACCCAGTACCTTGCCTCTCCGGACGTGCAGTTCCAGTTCCACAAGGATACGGGCTATATTCCGGTCAACAAGAAAGTCTATCAGTTGCCCGGTATCGATGAGCATTTCGCCAAGAATCCCGAGTACAAGGTCGCCGTAGATGCCATCCATGCGTCCAACCCAAATGTCCAAGAGCCGTTCGACATCATCAACTGGGAGATTGACAGTGTCATCAAGACCCATATGCTCGCCTTCGCGCAGGGAAACGAAACCTTGGACCAGTGCCATGACGGTATCGTGAACGAATGCAACGAGAAACTCGCCGCCTATCATAAGGCCAACGACTGAGGGGCGTGGGGATGATCAGGTTCGTAGTGTGTGACATCGACGGGACGTTGGTCGGACCGGACGAGATTCTTTCCGACGACATCCTCTTGATGAAGCGGCAGCTTGAAGAGCGGGGGATCCTTTTCTCCGTGGCGACCGGACGTACCGAAAGCATGGCGGAGAAATTCGTCAGGAAGTTGAAGCTTCAGGTTCCCTATGTCGCATGCAATGGTGCGACCGTCGTGCAAGGCTGCAGGGTCTACCGCCGTCTTCAGTTTGCTGCCGCTCCGCTACGGACCTTCATCGAGAAGGCGGACAGTCTCGGACTCTCCGTCATCAATACGATTGATGGAATCGAATATGCATGGAGGGATGCTCCTTACATCCTTTCCCAACGTGCCCGGTTCGGCAGATACCGGACGACCCGCCGGTTTACCGAGCAGGAATGGCAGACGCTTCGTCTGGATAAGATTTCCATCATGAGCGACTGTGATGACGACGATATCGCTTCTCTCGAAACGATGTGCAGGAATCTGCGTGATTCCGAAATCGGCTATACCCGGTATCTGGATCGGTCGATCGAAGTGGTCAACCACGATGCCACCAAGGCGAGCGGGGTTGAGTTCCTGGCCCATTTGCTCGGTTTTACCATGGACGAAGTGATGTTCGTGGGTGACCACCAGAATGATATGGAGCTGATCAAGGCAGCCGGTGTCGGCGTGGCAGTCGGCAACTCCACCGAAGACGTGAAAGCGACCGCCGATTACGTCTGTTCCCAACCCTGCGCCCTTGGCGTCAGGGAGGCGGTGAATCATTTTCTGTTACAAGGAGTGAGCGGATGAGGCTCTCTACTTCCACATGCATCTATTTCAACAGGCCTGACGGTACGAAAGCGGACCTCCATGACAGCATTCGTGCCTGCGGCCAGGCCGGCTACCGGGTCATGGACATGAACTGGCATGACTGCGCGGTCTTCCGCACCCCATTCTGGGATGCGGATTGGGAGGATTGGGTCAAAAGCCTCAAAGAAACCGCCTGCCAGGCAGGGGTGTCCTTCTCCCAGTCTCATGCCCATTTCTTCAATTATTGCGACTCGACCCTGAAGGACCGTCCTTGGCTGGATGAGACGGTCAGACGCAGCATCGTCGGTTCCAGCATGCTCGGCATCCCCTGGATGGTCATCCATGCTGCGACCGATTGGGAAAGCGACCATCCGCTTCGGGATTCGAAACGCAAGGCTGTCGAGTATTTCAAACCAGTCATCGAACAGGCGGGAGAACTGGGGGTCGGAGTCGCCATCGAGAACCTATGGGAAATGAATATCGCCCCGAAACGGCGTTATACCGCATGTGCCGAGGAGCTGATGGATCTGGTCGATTCCCTGCCATACCCTAATGTCGGGGTCTGCTGGGATCTCGAGCATAGCGCCATCATGCAGCAGGACCCCATGCAGGTCGCCAAGATGCTGGGACCGAAATTGAAGGCGACCCATGTTTCCGACTACTACGATAAGGTCTATGACCATGTGCTTCCATTTCAAGGACTCAGTGATTGGGATGCGGAGCTGCGGGCATTGGCCTGTATCGATTACCAAGGCGATTTTACCTATGAGGCCCATCGCTGCACGATGCGGCTTCCCGTCGAGCTTGTTCCAGCGGCGCTGCGCTACAGTGTCGATCTTGGAAACTATCTGATTGGCAAATACAACCACTACAAAGAGGAGCGACAACAAGCATGAGTGTTGAGTTTGACAATGCAATCCGTGCCCAGGTGATGAGCCTGCCCGAATTGATTAAAAGCCAATATGCCGACCTCGAGCCGAAGGCCCGGGTCGTTCTTTCCACCCCACAGATCTTTGATACCCAGCATATCATCCTGACCGGGTGCGGAGATTCCTATGCCGCCTGCCTGGCGATGAAGTATGTCTTTGAGCATCTGACCAAGATTCGGACTGAGGTGGTCAAAACGGTGGAGTTCTCCCGCTTCACCGAGTCCAAGTTCCTTGGCGGCGCTCCTAACGATCCGCTTGTCATCGGTATCAGCAATTCCGGCAAAGTGGCCAGGATGGGAGAGGCGATGCAGCGGGTACACCAGTTCGGTGCTTCGGTCCTTGGCATTACCGGAAACCAGGATTCGCCTCTTGGGACGAACAGCGACCATATCCTGAAACTGGATATTCCCAAGTTTCCCAGTGCTCCAGGCACCAGGAGCTATCTTGCCAGCGTCATGGCTCTCTATCTGCTTGCTATCCGTATCGGCGAAGTCAGGGGCCGATATACGATGGACACGGCCAAGAGCTATCGTAAGGATATCCTGAAAGCAGGCGAGGGACTTGAAGCCTTGCTGCCGCAGATGGACGAGACGATGTTGAAGACTGCCAAAGTCTGGAAGGATTTCCATCATTTTGACTTCTGTGGTGCGGGATTCGACGAGGCCGCTGCCTTCTTCGGCATGGCAAAGGTCTTTGAGGCGACGGGAGATTATGCCACGGAGGTCAATGCCGAGGAATGGCTTCATCTGAACTTCTTCATGAAACATCCAGAGACGCTTGGGACGGTGATGGTGGCGACCGCCAACAATCCAGCGTTCAGCCGTGTCAGGGAGACGGCGAAGTATATGGCTCAGCTTGGCAGGCCTCTTGTGGTGGTCACTGATGGGGCTGAGGAGGATTTCGGTGCCAAAGCGACCTATGTGCAGGTTCCAAAGACCGACCACTGGTCGACCCAGCCACTGACGCAGTTTGTGCCGATTTGCCTGCTTTTCGGCTACATCATGGCGATGAACGGCGACAAGCCGGGTCGTGGTTGCACGGGCCCTTGGTCCTTCTCGGAGGGAGCGGCCTGTGTCCGGAACAGTGAAATCGTGGTGTTGTGAGGTGAGCCATGCTGAAGAAATACAAAATCCAAACCAAATTCAATGATGTGTACGATATCACGCCGATGGTTCGTGAGGTGGTGGCCGAGAGTGGCGTTCAGGAAGGTACCTGTATCGTCTTCAATCCCCACACCACGGCGGCCTTGGCTGTCACTTCGTTCTGGGATCCTGCTGGGTTCGAGGACCTCAGGGATGAAATCTGCCGCCTGATTCCCACCAGGGTCGACTTCAAGCACCAGCATGACACTCCGCAAGATGCCGCAGGCCATGTGAAAAGCGCTCTTACCGGAATCAGCATGACATTCATTGTCACCGAGGGAAAGCTGTATCTAGGAGGAAGCCAAGGCATCTATTTCCTGGAGTTTGATGGTCCCCGCAACCGGCAGTTTGCCGTAAAGGTTGTCAGTGATTGAGGTGCCGCATGGAAAAGATCATTCTTGACTGCGATCCTGGTATGGATGATTCCATGGCTATCATCCTGGCTGTCAAATCCAGCCAGCTCGATGTGCTGGCTGTGACGACGGTCAACGGCAATTACCCTGCCGAGATAACGGCGAAAAATGCCCGGAAAGTATTGGAGCTGCTCGGAAGAACCGATATTCCGGTGGCGCGTGGCATGGAGTCTCCAATGGTGCGTGAAAAGCCCAAGGACCCGTTTACCCATGGCAAGGACGGCCAGGCCGAGGCGAATCTTCCTGAACCGGAAATGCCGCTGAGTGACAAGCATGCGGTCAACTTGATTGTCGACACCATCAAAGCCCATCCCCATGAGGTGACTCTGGTGGTTACCGGCCCTATGAGCAATATTGGGATGGCGATGAAGCTGGACCCCGGCATCATTCCCCTCGTCAAGCGCATTGTCGCCATCAGTGGAGCCTTCGGCTTCAACCAGTATTCGTTCCTCAACGCTACTGGCGATACACCGCAGAGCGAATGGAACGTCTATGTGGATCCCGAGGCGGCCAAAATCGTGTATGAGAGCGGCGTGCCGCTCGAGGCTGTCGGTCTTGATGTGGCGACCCACTTTGATGTCGATTTCACCGAGGAGGACCTGGAGTCCTTTAGCGCATCGGGGAACAAGGAGGCCCGGTTCTTCGCCAACGCGATCAACTTCGTCCACAGGCGTGGGTTCCAGTCCTACTGTGCCTGCATTGACTGTATGGCGGTCGCTGCGGTCATCAATCCCGCTTTGATTGAGACCCGCAAGTATCATGTCGGTGTGGAGACCAAGGATGGACTTACCCTTGGCATGACGGTACGCGATGGCCGGCATCACTTTGTCTGGAAAAACCTTCCAGAGATTGATGTGGCGGTTGGTGCCGATTACCAGGGGTTCCTCAACCTGCTCAAAAAGGCGGTATTGGCATGAAAAATCCTTACCGGCATGAAGGTCTCTATATCGCAGGCCCCGAGTGTTTCTATCCTGAGGGGTACACCCTCTGGTGGGCCCAGCGGAAGCTTGCCGAATATCGGGGCATCCCGGTCGTGCTGCCTACCAGCACGGACCTTAGGCTTAACCACGGGGACAAGCGGGAAAACGCCAAAGAAATCTTCGATGATCTGATTGTCCAGGTCTCCCGTACTACGGCCATCATTGCCGATCTGGATACTTTCCGGGGCAACGAGCCCGATGGCGGGACGATTTTCGAGCTGGGATGGATGTACGCAAAAGGTTGCAGGCTTTACGGCTACAGCCGTGATTGTCGTTCGATTGCGGTAAAGCAGGCCGGCACTTCCTGGAAACGGGGGATTCTTCGTGATTCCCAGGGTGCCGTCATCCCGTATCCTGGTTTGCCGTTCTGCCCGAGCGTCATGGCATCGACAAAGCTGGTGGAAGGGGATTTCAGGAATGCATTGGATCTCTATCGCACCGATCTGGATGAAGCAAGGCGGGATGTCAGAAAAAAGGAAGCCGGCATTCCTTTCATCAGGCATGGAGCAATGCCACGTCTCTACGTCGCCAGCCAGGACCGGAACCGGGATGATGCCGGGCAAAGATACCAGGCGATGCGGCAGGCGGCGGAAACGAAGGGGTATGAACTCGTCACGCCGAACGATGAAGTGCAAGGTCTGCCGAAACCGGCGACGGACGACGAGCTGACGCTCGCATCCTGGGATTTCCGCCGGAGGATGGCGCTTCTCAAATCGTCCGACGTCATCATCGCCGAGCTCAACAACCATGCCGGTGGCTGGGAACCAGACAACGATATCTCCTTTGAGTGTGGTGCCGCGTACGGATGGGGCAAGCGGTGCTATGCCTATGCCTCTGATGCAAGAAACATGCGTGACCGTATTCCCAATGCTGACGGTCTCGATTGGAGTGGTTTCATTGTCGAGGACTTCGACCTGCCGGTAAATCTGATGTTCGGGGTCTCTTTCCGGATTGTCCAAGGAGATTTCTTTTCCGCCTTTGCTTCTTTGGATTGATGAGTATTTATTATCCATTATATTATTCCTAATAAGGTATTAATAATTGGTTTTAATCAAGAGTTTAGACACCATTGGCCCTAGCTTCATCACGCAATTGCAATCATTGCCTGTTGCATGGTGTTACCGGGATGTACCCTCGAGTTGGTCTTTGATGGGAAGCAGTCATGACATGCCAGGATTCCCCAGCCTCCTTGATACATACAGAAATGATTTGAAATAGTATAAAATCGTTGACAATGTCACTGCCGCATCCTACCCTAAAATCAGGTTGTATACAGTAAGGGGGGCTCCGGAACAGAGCGTGTGCAAGAGGTGCAGGCGGGATGGAACGAGAAGAGTTGATGCCGGATACCTTGGTGGGTGATGCGTATCGGAAGGTGCTGGATGGCATCTGGTCCTACCAATATGCGCCGGGTGCTTCTCTTTCTGATTTCACCCTTGCGAAGGAGCTCGGCATCAGCCGCACTCCTATCAGGGAAGCACTGTTCCTGTTGATTGATGACGGGTTGGTGAAGAAGAAGGGTGCAGGCGGATTCGAGGTGACGGATGTCACCAAGGAAGAAATTGTGGACCTGTACGATGCAAGAAGCGAGCTTGAGGTCGCGATGCTGCATCTGACCTTTCGGAAGGGCGTTCCTGTCGGCCTGGTGGATACCCTGCGTTATCTGAACGGAAACCTTCTGTCCTGCCTGAAGCGAGGGGAGATACTTCCTGCCTTGGATTTCGATGCCAGGCTCCACCATACCTTGGCTTTGGCTTCGGGAAACAGGCGTTTGCTCGCCTATTTCGAACGGATTGGGAAACAGGTCAAACGCATCCAGCTCTTCTCCGTGGTCCATGGCCATCAGGAAACGATGGACGAGCACCGGAGGATCATCGATGCGCTTGAGCAGAACGATTTCCGGTCTTGCGAGCGGGCGCTGAGGACCAACATCGACAATGCCAAACGGCAACATCTTTCAGTATTGGAAAACGGGTTGGGCGAAGACTGGTGGATGATGGCCATCTCCATCCAGAACGCACGGCACTGAACAAGCCATTCTTCTCTCGAGAAAGGGGGGGTAAGCATGAAAAAGGTAGTGGTCGCAGGGTCGATTGTGCTGGACATCGAGCCGATTCCTGTTTCTGGCGGGGATTTCTCCTTCCTGCCGGGACGGAAGACGGGAGTCTCCTCCATTGCATTCAACCTCGGTGGGGTCGTGGGCAATACCGGTGTGGCGCTTGCCAGGCTCGGCATGCCGACCTTCCTGCTGGGCAAGGTGGGTGAAGACGTCGGGGGACGACTCGTAAGTGAATTGCTCGGCAGGCTGAATGTCCCGCATAAACTGGAAAAGGCCTCCACGCTTCCGACGTCCACCTCGATCGTCCTTCCCGGACCGAACGGGGAGCGAATGATCCTGCAAAGCAAAGGAGCCGGGCAATCCTTCATTCCAGAGGACATATCTCCCCAACTGCTTTCTGGCGCCTCTCTGCTTCATTTTGGCAATCCGCAATCGATGAGGACGTTATGGAACGAGCGGGGAAAAGGTTTGGTGAGCCTGTTGCACAACGTGCGGGAATGCGACGTCGCGACCAGCCTTGGCATCTCCATGCCGGATATTGATGGCGAGGCAGGCAAACAGAACTGGAAGTCGATCCTTTCCCGGAGCCTGCCGTTGGTCGACCTGTTCCTGCCCGGTGTTGAGGAATTGCTTTTCATGCTTGAGAGGCCGCTCTTTGAACGGTTGCGACAGGAAGCGAGTGTCATTGACGCCTTGGATCTTGCCCTGGTTCCCCTGCTGGCGGACACGCTTGTCGCCATGGGCGCTGGTGTGGTCTGCATCAAGATCGGCAAATACGGCCTCTATCTTCGGACTGCGGGGAAAGAGCGGGTAGCACGTATCCGCAACTTGTTCGATACCCCCAGCCTGGTCTCGGCATGGAGCGACCAGTCGCTCTGGATACCGCCTTGCCATGTGTCGCATATCGTCTCGACCAAAGGAGCGGGGGATACCGCCACTGCCGGATTCCTTGCCGCTGTTTTGAGCGGACATGGACCGATGGAAGCGCTCGTGCTTGCATCGCAGACGACAGCCCGGTGTCTCATGGGAGTGGATGCCACGAGCAATATCCCCAGTCTGTCCGAGCTGGAAAAGGAGCAATCGGTACGCTTCGAGCATTTCGCCATCGCTTCCGGATGGCGGAAGCAAGGATTCGTCTACTTCCGTGAGACGGAAGAGGAGAAGGAATAGGGGCCGACCGTGATGGATGCGCTTGCCGTCGCGCCTCCCAGAAGCCATACTAAGGGAAACTGGGGGCGTAAAGGCAATGGCGGAAAATGTGGTGGTTCGCAGGGCAAGGGGGGATGACGCAGGAGCGGTCATCAATCATACCAAGATTGTGGGTGGCGAATCCGACAACCTTTCTTTCGGCGGCGAGGGCATCCAGAAGACCGAGGAGGAGGAACGGGAACTGCTCGAGTCGCTTCTCGGTTCCTCTTCAGCCATCTTTCTCGTGGCGGTCATGGATGGCCGGATTGTCGGGACCTGCAACTTCAACGCCTTTGTCCAACGCAGACGCACCTCCCATCGTGGCGAGTTCGGCATCGCCGTCCAGAGGCGTGCCTGGGGAAAGGGCGTCGGAACCATGCTGATGGAAAAGATGCTGGACTTTGCAAGGAACACCGCCCATGTGGAGGTGGTCTCCTGCGAAGTGCGCAGCGACAACCTTCGTGCCATCGCCTTGTACCGGAAGTTCGGTTTCGAGAAGATCGGCACTTTCCCTAAGTTCTTCAAGATTGGCGGCACCTACGCCGATTGTGATTTGATGAATCTCTATGTGTGAATATGGTTGCGTGCCGGCCGACCGGCACGCAACCATACAAGAAGGAGCGTTTCGGTTATGTTGCAGGAAGGATCTCAGGCGCCACAGTTCGAGTTGCCTGACCAGGAAGGAAACGTCCATAGCCTGGACGAATATCGGGGACAGAAGGTCATCCTCTATTTCTATCCGAAGGACATGACCTCGGGATGCACCAAGCAGGCCTGCGGCTTTGCCGAGCGCTATCCCCAGTTCAGGGAGAAGGGGGCTGTCATCCTCGGGGTGAGCAAGGACAGCATCGCTTCCCACAAGAAGTTCGAGGAGAAATACCATCTGCCATTCACGTTGCTCGCCGACCCGGAGATGCGGGTGCACAAGGCCTATGACGTGCTGGAAGAGAAAGACGGGAAAGCCAAGACCATCCGCACGACCTACCTGATTGACGGGAAGGGAATCATCGTCAAGGCGATGGGAAAGGTGAAGGCGGCCGAAAATCCGGAGGAGATGCTGGACTTGGTGTGATGTCCTCATTGGAAACCGAGTACGGATATGGGTTCCTTGAAACCGTAGAGGTCCATGTCCTATGATACACCAATAGATATGGAGGATGCGCTCATGAACGAAAAAGAACAAATCCTGGATGCGATGAGAAAGGCCGGACAGCCGTTGAATGCTGGCAAGGTCGCAGAACTGACCGGACTGGACCGCAAGGCCGTGGACAAGGCGTTTGCGGAGATGAAGAAAACGGGAGAGATCGTATCCCCAGTGCGGTGCAAGTGGGAACCAGCTGCCAAATAAGGACGCAACGGCGAGGTGTGCGAAAGTGAAGCTCCCTGTGCAAGCGCCCTGTTTCCCAGACCGATTCCTTTTCCTTGTGGATCTTGACCATGCCGGGGATGTGTTTTCTCCCGAGGCGGGGAGGACCAACGGCCGCTCGATCCAAAAGGGAATCGATTTGCTTTCTTCCCAAGGCGGCGGAACCTTGGTCATTCCTGCCGGGTTCTGGGCCTGTACCCCGATTGTCCTGAAATCGGGGGTACGGCTCCAATTGGAACGGGGAGCCCTGCTCAAGTTCATCAAGAGCAGGGAAGATTATCCCCTGGTCATTACCGACTATGAAGGGCAGCGGGCCATCCGTACCGTCTCCCCGATTTCCAGTGAGGGTGCGGCCAATATCGCCATCACCGGTGCCGGAATGATTGACGGCAGCGGTGGCCTGTGGCGCCCCGTCAAACGGTTCAAGGTCACCGATTCCCAATGGGATGCGCTTCTTAAAAAAGGCGGGAAGGTGCTTGACGGCAAGGAACTGGTCTGGTTCCCGACCGAGACCAGTTATCAAGGGGCCCTGCATCTGGTGGCAGAAAGCGGAGAAGGAAATCTTCAGGATGCCCAGCCCTATTGGGATTTCTATCGGCCGGTGTTGGTCGACTTGAGGCACTCCAGGCAGGTGTTGCTCCAAGGGGTCACCTTCACCGATTCCCCGGCATGGTGCATCCATACCTGTTTCTGCGAGGAAGTGACCGTTGACGGGATTCGGGTGAAAAATGCGTACTGGGCTCAGAACGGCGACGGAATCGATGTGGAATCGTGCCGGAACGTCGAAATCAAGGACAGCGTCTTCGAGACGGGTGATGACGCAATCTGCCTGAAGAGCGGAAAAAACGCCCAGGCAAGGAAAATTCCGGGGCCGTGCGAGCAGGTGTGGATTCATGATTGTACGGTCTTCCAAGGCCATGGGGGATTCGTGGTCGGGAGCGAGATGTCCCGTGGGGTCAGAGACGTTCTTGTCCAGCGTTGCCTTTTCGTGGCGACCGATGTCGGGGTGCGTGTCAAGAGCGCCCTCGGACGGGGAGGAGTGGTCGAGGATATCGACATCCAGGAGATCCGGATGGTCGACATCAAGCACGAGGCGATCATCCTTACCATGGGGTACGCGTTGAACTCGATAACCATGGACGAACACCCCGTCCAGGAGAGCGAGGAGGATGTGCCCTTTTTCCGGAATATCCGCATGAGCGGGATGCGCTTCCTTGGACAAGAAGCCAAGCTCCGGATTGTCCCGCTGCCGGGCAGGGACGACACCATCCAGGGAATCATTGTCAACGGCACCACCTATGACGGGGCGGTACTGGTCGAGTGAGGTGGCGAATGCTATGTCCATAATCACTATGGTTCTTGCGGCCCTGACCGCGGCGGAATGTTTCTTCATCTTCTTCCTGGAGACAATCGCCACATCCTCACAGAGGACTTCCAAGGTTTTCGGAATGAGCGTCGAGGAACTGAATCGGAAATCGGTGAACGTACTCTTCAAGAACCAAGGTGTCTATAACGGCCTGATTGGCGTGCTGATCCTGCTCGCACTGTTTGTCTTTGCCAGCAAGACTGCGGTGGTTTGCCTGATGGGGTACATAGTGGCGGTAGCCGTGTATGGCAGTTTCACCAGCAACCCCAGGATCATCCTGATGCAGGGTGGCCTGCCGGTTCTCACGCTGGTTTCCTGTTTGTTCTGACATCGCCATAGGGCAGGAGCCTGGCTTTGCATCAGCAGGGAAGCGTGTGGTGGAGTTGCGGCAGGATGATGGACGCGGAAGGACGGCAGGTCCTTCGCGAAAAAAAATCACGGAATCTCCCTTTTGGAAAGGAAGATTCCGCTTGGAAGGAATGGCCTGGTTATTCGGTCTGTCCGATGGCGCACTTGCTGGTCAGCAGGCCGATCTTGTTGACCGGCTTGAACAGCGAGGCCTTGCCGGCGCTGCCTGTAAGGTCGATCCAATGCTCCAGCGCCTTTTTGACGGCGTTCTCTTCTTCCATCATCAGCTGGATGTAGTCCATTTTGGGGTTTGCGTTGAGCTGGCGGATGAGTTCGTTTCGGCAGGCGGAGAACATGTCCGTGACCACGTTGACCTTGTTGATGCCGGCTTCGACCGCTTTCATGATATTCTCGTCCCCGCTTCCGCTTCCGCCATGCAAGGCGATCGGCATGCCTCCGGTGCTATCCTTGCAGGCCCTGATGCAGTCGAAGTTGATGTGGGGGATGATGCCGGCAGGATAGTCTCCATGGGCGGTGCCGACGGCGATTGCAATACAATCCACGCCTGTTTGTCTGACAAAGTTGGCAGCGTCCTTTGGGTCGGTATAGATTCCTTTCTTGTCGTCACCGTTCATGGCGATGCCGACATGGCCAAGCTCTCCTTCGATGCCCATGCCGAATTGGTGGCATAGATCGGCATAGGCTTTGGTTTTCGCGATGTTCTCCTCCATGGGGAGCAGGGAGCCGTCGTACATGATGGAGGTGAATCCATTGCGGAATGCGTACATCACCCGCTCGTCGTCATTTCCATGGTCGAGACACGTGGCGATAGGGACGGTCGCGTACTCTGCCAGCTTCCTGATCATAGGAATCAGAAGCTCCGCCTTTGCATGACGGCGCATCATGTTTTGTCCGAACAGGAAAATGATTGGCGCATTTTTTTCAGACGCCGCGAGCACCATGCCCCGTGCCATCTCAAGGTTGATGGGACTGGTTGCGATGACGGCATAGTGATTCGCCGCGGCGTTCTCAAGAATTGTTTTCAAATCTGTATACATGTGAGTTACTCCCTCTAGACAGATGTCTGTTCGTGTATTTTCCGGTAGTTTGCCAGGTTGTCATATTGTTCGCGGAAGCCATCGGCCGTTTTCCCCATGATGGTGGCGGCGGCAAGATAGAGCACGTTCACCTGGGTAATCTGCGCGATGCGGGTGAAAGAATGAATGTCGTCGCAAAAGACCGGATAGGTGGGTGCGGTCAGCACTACGTCGGAAAGCTCTGCAAGCGGAGATTCGCCGTTTGTGGTGAAGCTGATGATCTTCGAGCCGTGTGATTTGGCAATGCGGGCTGTCTCCACGATGCTGCGGGTCTTGCCCGAGCAGGAGACGGCAATCAGCACGTCGCTCTTGCTTGCGACCGGCAGTGCAAAATGTTCCAGCATGAACGTATCGGTATATGTGCTGATGTGTTTGCCGAGCCGCATGCATTCGGTCGAGCAGAAATGCGCGACAAGCTCGCTGCCCCCGATTCCGATGATGCAAAGGGTCTGGGATCCGGCGATTATCCGCCCCGCTTCTTCATAACACTTGCTGCTGGTCGTGTAGAAAGCACTCTCAACGGTATTGATGATGCCGGTGAAGGTGCTGTTGAAGATCTGTGAAACCGAGCTGTCCCATGTGATCGAGGACTCGTTGCCGACTTGCGGCTTTGAAAATGACACTTTCAGCTCTTTGAGGCCGTGCGCACCCATGCTTTTGCAGAAACGGACGACGCTGGACTTGCTTGTTCCGGATTTTTGGGTGATGTCGTTCAGCGTGAGGGTCGCGAGCTGGGAGGACTGGGCAAGCAGATAGTCCGCGACCTTCTGCTCTTGGGTGCTCAGTTGTCCATAGCGTTCCTGGACTGCAAGTTCAAATGTATTCAGTTGTTTTCCCATCGCAACACGCCTTATGTGAAATTTTTTTCACTTTTCTCATGATAACAGCGGTTGTTAAGGGTGGCAATACCCAAAATTGTTAGGAATTATGAAAATAATTTCAGATTTTCCTTGACTGTGCTTCGTTTCTCGCTGTTCAATCATATCTAAGGCTTGCCCTGCAATATGGAGGAGAGCCCGTTTAGGAGGAAACGCAATGAAGCGCAGTTTGATGATTGCCGCAGTATTGGCGGCAGGTTCCATGCTGTTTGCCGCTGGTGCCAAGGAATCCGCATCTCCGGCCCCGCAGCCTGTGGAAGAGAAGCAGATGACCCATGAGGAGCTGGTCGCGGCAGCCCAGAAAGAGGGGACGCTTACCATTTATACCCATAGCAGCCGTACCGCAAAGGCGGCAAGCGGCTTTGAGGCCAAGTATGGCATCAAGGTGTCCGTGTCCCAATTGAAAGACACCGAAATGATCGACAAGGTCTCCAAGGAAGCGATCGCTGACGTCGATGGCGCCGATCTTGTGTTCTGCCAGGATGGTTCCAGAATCTATCCGGAATTGTTTGCCACCGGATACGTGATCAACTACATTCCCGACAGTTTCAAGGACCAGATTCCTGCTGAATACAGCAACCCGCTGGTTTGGGAGATGATGACGAAGTTGTTCATCTACAACAACGAGAAGGCCGGCAATCCCCTGACCAATGTCTGGCAGTTGACCGAACCCGAGTTCAAGGGCCGCCTGCAGTTCAAGGATCCGTTCTCGGAAGCCGTCAATATGAACTTCTTCGCCATGGTCACGAGGGATGATTGGGCTGACAAGCTTGCCAAAGCCTATAAGGACTACTATGGAAAGGACATCCAGCTGACCACGAAGAACGCCGGATACGAGTGGATCAAGGGTCTGTACAAGAACGGTGCCGTCCTTGACAAGAGCGATACCACGCTCGCCGAAAATGTTGGAGCAAAGGGACAGGATGTCCAGCTGATTGCATTGATCACCAGCAACAAGCTCCGGACGGCTGCCGCAAAGAACCTTTCGCTTGCCATTGCGGAAGGGTGCGAGCCGTTCATTGGATTCCAATATCCCGCCTACATGTTCCTCACCAAGAACGCAAAGAGCCCCAATGCCGCCAAACTGTATGCCGAATATGCGATGACGGCTGAGGGCTGGAAGGTGTTCGATACGCTGGGTGACTATTCTCCTGTCTCTTCAATCGCCAAGAACAGCGAGGATGGCAAGTCCATCGCAGACTGGGAAGACGTTGTCGTCACTGAAGATCCCCAGTGGTGTGCGGAAGCGAGGTCTGATGTGGAGGAATTCATCTCCGGCCTGTATTGATTGGTTTCCATCTGATGGGATTCCGGCGTTGCCGGAGTCCCATCTTTTCTCTGTCCTATTTCTTTATTTCGGGAGGGATTTCCCTTGCAACGAATACTTTATAGGGTAAAACGCTTCTTTTCGAAGCCATATAATGTAATCCTCGTCGCCATGTGCGTGGTGCTAGCCTATCTGACGCTGCTCCCGATGCTTTCCATGATAAGGGATACAGTGACAGTGCATGTCGCTGAGACAATGCGGCTGAAAAAACCTGTTGGCTCCTTCACGTGGGAACACTGGCGGAAGGTGCTGTTTGATGCAAGCAGCCTGTCCATATTCTACCGTCCACTCTGGAACTCGTTGGTCACGAGTCTTGGCGCATGCTTGTTCGCTCTCCTGTTCGGTGGTTTTTTCGCATGGTTGGTCACTAGGACTAATTTGCGCTGGAAAAAACCGCTTTCCGCATTGTTCATCTTCCCCTATATCATGCCGAGCTGGACGATTGCCCTTGCCTGGTACAACATCTTCAAGAACACGGTTGTCGGAGGGGTGCCTGGTTTCTTTACCGCGATGACTGGACTGGAAACACCCAACTGGTTTGCGTATGGAGCGTTCCCCATCGCGCTGGTTACAGGTATCCATTACTCTCCGTTTGCCTACATCATGATTGGAGGCATCCTGAGGAATATGGACGCGAACCTTGAGGAGGCCGCCATGATGTTGCACGCCTCGCAGGGCAGGATCATGCGGAAGATCACCATTCCCATGGTGCTTCCTGCCATCCTCTCCACATTCCTGCTGGTCTTTTCCTCCGCGATGAGTTCTTTTGCTGTTCCTCAGTTCCTCGGGCTGCCAGTCCGCTACCAGGTGCTTACCACCCAGCTTTTCCGGACGCTCAACGGCCTGAACCCTGGTCAGGGATATTGCATTGCAATGGTGATGATCCTCCTTGGAGTGGCGATTCTCGCCTTCAACCAGCGTCTGACGGGCGTGCGGAAGAACTATACGACCATCACTGGCAAAAGCAGCAACATCAGTCTGATCAATCTGCGTGGGGCCCGCACCCCGCTGTCCGTCATCGTGCTGGTGGCTGTCGTCCTCGTTTCAGTGGTGCCCTTGGTGAGTTTTGCCTTCGAGTCCATTCTTCTGGTTCCTGGAGACTATTCTTTCCACAATCTGACTCTGCAGTTCTGGATTGGAACGGCAGAACAGAACAGCATCGCCAATTCCGAGCCAGGACTGCTTCGCAACCCGACTCTCTGGTTCGCGCTGTGGAACAGCATCAGGTTGTCCGTGGTTTGTTCGCTCTCTGCCGGTATTTTGGGTTTCCTTGCCGGATATGCCATCGTCAGAGGCCGTGGAACCCGCCTCGCTACCGTGGTGGACAACCTTGCCTTCTTTCCGTACCTGATGCCGTCTATGGCGTTTGGCGCCATCTACTTGTCGATGTTCTCGACTCGGAACGGCATCATACCGTCGCTATATGGAACTTTTTTCCTGTTGGCGCTGATCGGTACCGTGAAGTACATGCCGTTTGCCAGTCGTAGCGGCATCAATGCGATGATGCAGCTTTCGACTCAGATCGAGGAGGCTGGCGAAATCATTGGGATTGGCTGGCTCAAGAGGATGCGCAAGTTGGTCATTCCCATCCAGAAGGCAAGCTTCCTTTCGGGGTTCTTGCTTCCGTTCATCAGCTGCATGCGCGAACTTTCTCTGTTCGTGCTGCTTGTCACTCCGAACAACCGAGTACTCACCACGCTGTTGTTTTACTACAACGAAAAAGGCTGGAGCCAGTATTCGAATGGCATCAACTTGTTGATTGTCCTCATCGTCCTTTTCATCAACTGGGCTGTCAACAAGGCGACCGGGGCATCTATAGACAAAGGCATAGGAGGTTGAGTATGCCAAATATCGAACTGAGACATCTTACAAAGAAATTTGCGAACTTCACTGCCGTCGACGATTTGTCCATCAACATCGAGGATGGAGACTTCATCACGTTGCTTGGGCCGTCAGGCTGTGGAAAAACCACAACACTGAGGCAGATTGCAGGACTTGAGACGCCGACAAGTGGAGAAATCCTGATTGACGGAAAGGTCGTGTTTTCCTCGAGGCAGCTGGTGGACGTGCAGCCCAGCCAGCGCGGGGTGGGGTTCTTGTTTCAGAACTATGCGCTATGGCCGCACATGACGGTATGGCAGAACATTGCTTTCGGCCTTGAGAACCTGAAATGGCCTAAAGATAAAATCGATGCCAGGGTGAAAGAATTGCTCGCCCTGTTGAGGATTGAGGAGTTTCCCGAGCGGTATCCGGCAGAACTGTCGGGAGGACAACAGCAGAGAGTCGCAATAGCTAGGACGTTGGCGACGAATCCTAAGATTCTGCTGATGGACGAACCTCTTTCCAACCTGGATGCGAAGCTGAGAATGGAGATGCGCGCGGAACTGAAGAGGCTTCATCACGAGACAGGCGCGACGTTCGTCTATGTGACGCACGACCAGTTGGAGGCAATGACTCTGGCGACAAAGATCTGTCTCTTGAAAAACGGGAAGTTGCAACAATATGCGCCACCGCTAGAAGTGTACGCCCGGCCGGCAAACACGTTCGTGGCAGATTTTGTCGGTAGCCCGTCAATCAATCTGGTGGATGCGATGATGGATTCTGTTGACGGCAAGAAAGTCCTGCTGAAAACTGACGGCTTTAAGGCATCAATGGAAATGAAGGAAGTGTTTGGCGATGTCGGGAAGGGAAAAGCAACAATCGGCATCCGGCCGGAGTACATCGCGCTCGGGGAAGAAGGCGTTCCTGCAAAGGTGCTCTCCTCGCTGCCAAGCGGCATGGAGACGATCGTGCATCTCGCATTGAAGACGGGACTATCCCTGACTTGTGTGGTCTTCGGGCAAAAAGACTATGCCGTAGGCAAGGAACTCGGTATTTCTTTTCCCTCCAGCCATTGTATGCTCTTTGGTGCCGACGGAAGCCTTCGTGGGCTTGGCAAGCTTGACTGCTGTTGAAACGCAGCGGAAACACAGACAGCCTCGAGAAATCGCTCAATCTGCTTTGGCGGGGTCGTGCCAGGCTCCGCCAAAGTGCTGAGTGGAGCACTCCGGCAAGCTTGTGCCCGGT
>CAJMOS010000041.1 GCA_905215015.1 uncultured bacterium
GCTCATGGCAGATACTCCTGACCTAATAAACCGTTCTTTTGCCATGTTCATTCCCGAAACTCGTGATTTTTTTTGGAGAAAGTCACTTGATATGCCTTCTTTGCTATGACTGTTTCGCCATCCGTGGTGGATGATTCGAGGAAGTTGTTGGTGAAGCTCGTTGGAACCGAGGGCTATCTGGACCAGCAGAAGTTGGCCGGTTTCTTCCGCGCTTTTCTGCTGACGCACCTCAAATCCGCTATCGCCAAGGTGATGAAAGAAGAGAAGATAGACATCTTCGAGGTGGACGAGACGGGGGATGTCGCCTATCTCGGGGCTGTCGGGTTGCGGATGACGAACAGCTATGCCGCCAAAGTGGCAAAGGAAGAAAAGACAGATTCCTTTGACGATTGGTTCCTGCCTTCAATCGCGGAATTGGAACGCATGAAGGACATTCCCTCATTGGGTCCATACATACAGGGAGCCAGGCCGTGAAGTTCGTCCGAATCCTCGCAAACCGAGGCTTGGACGCTGGTTGGGGGGAAACGGCAGGGCGTCCCGGGAAACGAGTCTCTCCGGGTGCTTGCCGTCCGTGCCTTTTAGTGGGTATTTGGGACTGGCTGGATTTGGACCAACGACCGGAGGATTATGAGTCCCCTGCTCTAACCGCTGCGCTACAGTCCCTTTTGCGAATGACAAAAGTATAGGGGGTGGGCAAAGACATGGTCAAGAGACGTTGTGGTATGGTACAATTCCCGACAAGGAGTTGGAGAAGATGCGTCTGAAGAGAACCCTGTTGCTTGTTGGTTTGTTTGCGAGTTGTTCGGTTTCGGCATTCGCCGCGCCAGTGAAGTACAGTTTCTGGACGCTCAGACAGCATCCCGAGGTCGTAGGCGGCTTCATTCCCACGTGGACGGGAATGGGGCTCAGTTTCACTCCGATTTCCCTCATTGCGGACCGGAAGACCGAACTGAAGCTCCTGATTGGCGGCGGTTACACCCAGCGCAAGGCTTGGTACGATCCCAATACCGGTTTGATGTTGGATGACGAGGACCGGAACCCCTTGGTGTTCGATGTCGAGGAATACGACTGGAGGGCCCAGCTTTCCCAGGGTTTCTGGGCTTCCTGGGTTCCCGGCAAGGACTTGGTCACCTTCTATATGGGCTATGACGGCATGTTCACGCGCACCCATGACTCGATGGTGGAGGGCGAGAGGAGGGAAAACGGCTCGTCTTCCTCGAAGCAGGAAGTGCTCAGCATCGACGAATGGTTTGCCCAGAGCCTCTATGGCGGAGCCTCGTCCAAGCACAATCCCTACTATCCTGATATGGGCGATACGTTGGCGACCACCCTGTACGGTGGAGTCAAGCTGGACGCCATGCGCGACACCATCAGCACCCAGGACGGGTTCTCCACCGAGGTAAACGTGCGCTACATGCCTGGACCGCTGAACGACAGCATGGACGGAAGGGCCGATTGTTACAGCGTCACCAGCAATACGCTCTTTGCCAAGACGCTGTGTTCGGTGAGGGATGCGAAGGGAAGGAACCTCTTTTCCGCTGTTGCCCTGGACCGCTTCAACGTCAACTGGACCAGTGGCGACATCATCCCTCTCAGCCTGCAGGAATCGACCGCGCTTGGCCGCAAGGTACGTGGCTTCAGCTACTGGTCCTACGACACCGAATTCTCGCTGGTCAACAATGTGGAAATCCGCCTCTGCGGACCAGAGGCCTTGATCAAGGGAGTCATGCCCCGCTTCAATTTCTTCTATGACGTGGGCTTTGGATGCGGCAATTACTACAACACCAACGTCAGCGACACCAATTTCCTTTCCTCGACAGGCGTGCAGGCGACAGTCACCATTTACGACTTCTTCGACCTGGGGTTGCAGTACGCCTACCTGTTCCACGGTCATGACTATACCCACTATGATGATTCGATTACCATGCGGGTCACCTTCTTCTTGGATTTCTGAAGGTAATACGCTCTCAACAAAAAGAAGGGAAGGCCATCAAGGACATGCAGTCATGCTGCCCATGGCATCTTCCTTTTGCAAAGTGCATGCCATGGGGATTCTTTCCGGTTACTTGAACAGCAGGGGGTTCTCCTCGCTGAGCTCGAGGATTTTGCTGGTGTCGATGCCCAGGGAGCCAAGCGTCTGCTTGGTCTGGTCCCTGCGGACCTTGGGAACCCAGCGGACGGTAATCCGTACAAGTCCGCCATCGGTCATCTCCGCATAGGGGCGGAGTCCCGCCTGCGCCAGCTGGGTGTACAGGCTCATCGCGTTGTCCACGTTGTTGGTGGAAAGGATCTGATACTTGTACCAGCCGGTATCTCCGGGCCTGTTGTACTTGCTCTCCGGCACCTGGGGCTCGTAGAGCACGGTCAGGGTGACCGGGGCGATACCCTCTTCCTTCATGCCGAGCTCGGTGGCGGCTCGCGGAGTCAGGTCGATGATGCGGCCGTCCACATATGGCCCGCGGTCGTTGATCCGGACTTCGATGCTCTTTCCTGTCAGACGATTGGTCACCTGCACGCGAGTGCCGAATTTCATCGTCTTGTGGGCCGCGCTCATCGAATTGGGGTCGAACACATCCCCGTTCGCGGTAAGGGCGCCCGGGGTGTCGCTGGTGTACCACGAGGCGTAGCCAGCCTCGACAGCCTCGGCACACAGGGAGAGCGCGCCAAGGCTTGCCATCAGGAGAAGAAGTACGAAACGTTTCATACTCCAAGAGTATAGCCGTTCGGTTTTGGGGTGGCAACGGTTGTTTGTTTCAAATCGTTCGATTATACTAGCTTGCACTATGGCAAAGAAGAATGAGCAGGCCCCGAAGCATTGGGCCGATATCTATGCTGAAAAGGTAATCCGCGAGAAAGGTGACAAGCCGTTGTATACCTGCGCCAGCGGCATTACTCCGTCCGGAACCGTCCATATCGGAAACTTCCGTGAAATCATTTCCGTCGACCTGGTCGTCCGCGCCCTCCGGGAGAGGGGCAAGCAGGTCCGCTTCATCTATAGCTGGGATGACTACGACGTCTTCCGCAAGGTGCCGAAGAACATGCCGGAACCCGAATTGCTGGCCAAGTATCTGCGCTATCCGATCGTGCTGGTCCCCGATACCACGGGCCGTGCCGACAACTATGCCCGCGGCAACGAAATCGACGTCGAAAAGGAGCTACCGAAAGTCGGCATCTATCCCGAGTACATCTACCAGGCCGCGCGCTACCGTGCCAGCGAGTATGCCGACGGCATCCGCATGGCCTTGGAGAAGCGCGACGCAATCAAGGCGGTTTTGGACAAATATCGTACCGAACCGCTTCCCGACAGCTGGCTTCCGATTTCCGTGTTTTCCTCCTTCACCCACAAGGACACCACGACGGTGCTTTCCTGGGATGGCGAGTGGGGGATCACCTACCGTGACGACACTACCGGGCAGACCGAGACGATCGACCTCCGCAAGACCAGTCTGGCAAAGTTGCCTTGGCGTGTGGACTGGCCGATGCGCTGGAAGCGCGAGCAGGTCGATTTCGAACCCGCAGGCAAAGACCATCACTCCGAAGGAGGTTCGTTCGACACCTCCAAGGAAGTCGTCGAGCTTTTTGGCGGGCATGCTCCGGTTTCCTTCCAGTACGATTTCATCTCCATCAAAGGCCATGGCGGGAAGATTTCCTCTTCCAGTGGCGATGTCGTCTCGCTTCCTGACGTCCTTGAGATCTATACTCCCGAGGTGACCAGGTACATGTTCGTCGGTACCAAGCCGAACTCCGAGTTCTCCATCAGCTTCGACCTGGACGTCCTGAAACTCTACGAGGACTACGACAACTGCGAGCGCATCACCTTCGGACTGTTGCCGGTCAAGGAGGAGCGCAAGGCCTACGAGACCCGTATCTACCAGCTCTCCCAGGTCGACAAGGTCCCGGAAACGATCAGCTACCAGATTCCGTTCCGCCATCTCTGCAACCTGCTGCAGATCCACGGCATGGATGTCGACGCCGTGGTCAAGAGCCTGCCGGACGTGAAGCCGGAGCAGCTTGACCGTCTGGTGGCAAAGGCCACCTGCGCACGCAACTGGATCGAGAAGTACGCTCCTGAGGACTTCAAGTTCCACCTGCAGACCGACAAGGACGAGAAGGTGCATGTCGGCGAGGGCGAGAAGCAGGCCATCGGCAACCTGGCCGCTCTGGTAGGGAAGATGGACGGCATGGACCGCAAGGCTTTCACCGAGGCCATGTACGCCTGCGCCACTGACGCCGGGCTGGAGACCGGTTCCTTCTTCACCGTCGTCTACAAGGTTCTGATCGGCAAGGAGAAAGGGCCGAAACTGGCTGACTTCATCCGTACCTGTGGCAGCGCCAAGGTATTGCCGATCCTCGAGAGATATCTCTGAGGATCCGATTTCCATCATTCCCCCTTGCGCAGGATATTCCGCCAAGGGGGATTTTTCTTGTTTAGTTGATGTTGCTCGGGTCGTAGGTCAGGGTGACCGAGCCAAGTTTCGCCTGGACGGTTGCGGTGGTGCCGCCGCTGGTATCCCTGTCTTCCGGCCTGACCCGCTGGCGGATGTAGACGGTCTTGCCATCCACATCGGATACCGTGTTGTTCTGGTAGGCGCTTCCCCCGGTTTGCAAAGCGGTACCGACAATCGAGCCGTCGAGCACCCCCGAAAGCAGGGCGTACGCGTCATCCAGGACCGATGCGTCCAGCACTCCGACGCCAGCGCAGATCATCGTGAAGTCGCTTCTCCTTGCTTCAAGTTTTTCAAGGTACGCTTTTTCTTTTGCGACAGAGATGGTCAACCGGAGGGGTGGCATGATTTCATCGCCGGAAAAGAGGATGCCGTTCGTGGCGTCCAGCATTGCCAGCCCGCCAGGGGTATGGTTGCCCAGTTCGAAGAATTCGAGGGTTCGTCCTCCCAAGTCGAGAGTGTCGCCCTCATGGACGATGGTGACGGGGTAGTCGCGCGGAAACGATACGCCATCGAAGCTCGGATAGGGAATGGTGGCATATTGTTCGGTGTATTCCGTCATGTAGGCCATGTCGAAGTAGGCATCATTGGCCGTGTGGTCAAAGTGGTAGTGGGTGTTGATGACCGAGGTGACCGGCTTGTCGGTCAGACTCTGGGCGTAGGAGCGGATGTTGCCTGCACCGTAGCCGCAGTCGATCATGATGGCTTCGTTCTCGCCTTCGACGAGGTAGCAATAGTCACCATCGCCTACGATCTTCCAGGTGCCTGGGGCGACCAGCTCGCTTTTGTAGTAGGGGACAGGCATCGGCGTATAGCTGCCATCGGGATTCTGGATCAGGACATTGCTTTTGGCGGAAAAGTCGATTTCGGCAACCGGAGTCCAGGTTTCCGGGCTCTGATGGATGCCGGTGACCGTCGTGTCAGACATGGCGGAGGTGGCGGTTTGGGTTGTCGAGCAGGAGGCAAGAAGCGTCATGGTCGCAACTGCGGTGCAAAGAAGATACGTGGTTTTCATAGGAAACATCTCCTCGTTGCTTGCAGTATAGCGAGGGCATCCCTGTCGCCATAAGAGGAGGAAAATCGAGTTTTTCCAAGAATTTTGAAGAACCGTGGAGGCTACTGTTTGTCTGTCTTGTCGATGATTCTGGCTAAGATTTGGTCGTTCTTGCGCCACTTGCTTTGGGCCTTGACCCGCAAGTCGAGTTGCAGCTTTCGTCCCGGAAAGATGTTCCTGATGTCCTTGAACGCGGCGACACGGATACGCTTGATGTTGGCGCCTCCTTTGCCGATGACGATGCCTTTCTGGCTCTCCGTCTCGACGACGATGAAGGCCCTGACCCAGATGGTGTTGGTGGCCACCTGGTTCTCCAGGTCGGAGAGTTCGATGTAGATGGCATGGGGAATCTCGTCGGTCACGGTGGCAATCGCTTTCTCCCGGATGATTTCGCTGACGCGGAACTCGAGGCTCTGGTCGGTCCGCTCGCTTTCCGGATAGAGCATGGGGCCCTCGGGAGCATGGCTGAACAGGGCGATCAGGATTTCATCGACCCCTTCATCCTTCAAGCCGGTCGCCTTCAGGATTTCCGCCTGGGGAAGGTGGTCCTTCAGGAATGCGGTGGCTTCGTCTTGCTGGTTTTCGGTGGCGATGTCGCTTTTGTTGATTACTGCGATGATCGGGCTCTTGATCTTCGCGAGAAGCGCACAGATCGCCTCTTCCTCGCTGCCACCCTTGCGGGTCGGATCGAGGATGTAGAGCACCATGTCGCTGTCGGACAAGCTCTCGACCGCCGTCTCCTGCAGCTTCAGGTTGAGCTTCTGGCCGCTGATGTGGTAGCCCGGGGTGTCGGTGAAGATCAGCTGTCCCCGGCTGTCGGTGTAGATGCCACGGATGGCGTTGCGGGTCGTCTGGGGGGTCGCCGCCGTGATGGAGACCTTCATCTCGCAGATGGTGTTGACCAGGGTGCTCTTGCCCGACGATGGACGGCCGATGATGGCCACGCTTGCACATTTCATGGTTTGCTCCTTGCCACTGAACTATACCGGCCATCGGGGCGGGAATGCAATCGTGCTCTACTTGCCAATAGGTGAAGTTTGTGTTCTATTTAGCAAGGGGCCCGTGGCCCTACGGAAGGACAGTATTCATGCCAGAAGAACAGAAGAAAGAACAAGCACCGGATCCCGCATTGCAGGATAAGCTTCTGAAAACCCGATCGATCATGGTCAGCGGTGAGATCAACAAGGATAGCGCCGACGCCTTCATCAAGCAGCTGCTCGTGCTCGACAGCGAGAGCAATGAGAAGATTACCGTCTACATCAACAGCCCGGGAGGCGATGTGGACGCCGGCTATGCCATGTTCGATATGGTCCGCTTCGTCTCCAGTCCGGTGCTGATGGTCGGTTGCGGCCTGGTCGCCAGCGCCGCGGCGCTCCTGTACCTGGCTGTCGGCAAGGATCGCCGGTACGCGCTTCCCAACTCGAGCTACCTGATCCATCAGCCGATGAGCGGGATGAAGGGGGTCGCCACCGATATCCAGATCCATGCCAGGCAGATGGTCAAGCTGCGCGCCAAGCTGGATGGCGTGATTGCCGAGCAGACAGGCAAGAGCATCGAAGAGGTTTCCCAGGACACCGAGCGCGACCATTGGCTGGACAGTGCCGAGGCCCAGGCCTACGGAATCGTCGGAAAAATCGTTACCCGCAAGACTGAGCTCCAGTAACAGCCGTCATTTATGAACGGAACCAAATATCTCCGGGAGTCGGAAAAGCAGATTGGCCGCAGGGCCATGGTCATCGAGGAATGCATCAACGGCATCGCCTATCCGCTTCTTGGAGATACGATAGTCTACCTGCTCGCCGTGCAGTTCCATGCCGGCAACATGGCCCTAGGATATATCTCGTCGGCCTCCTATATCGCGGGCATCGTCCTGCCCTTGGTGCCGTTGCTCTTCCGTGGCCGCAACCAGGTCAAGAGCCAGATGTTCTGCTGGTACATCCGGGCTTTCTTCTGTCTTGCCTACCTGTCATTGTTGCATGTGCCTGAATGGCAGGCGCGGCTGGTCCTGCTGGCCACTTTCACGCTTTTCTGCGTCTTCCGCATGATCGGTATCGCTTTCAATGACTTCACCATCAAAAGCATCTCTTCCGCCTCGAACCGGGGCAAGGTAGTGGCAGAGGTCAATATCGCCTACCAGGGATCCTCGATGTTCTTCCGGTTCCTTACGGGCTTGGTCATGAGGCTTTCCTACTTCATGACTGTCAGCGGCTTGATTGCCCTGCAGATGGTGGGAGTCGCCGCCAACATGGTCAGCGCCGCCTTTGTCGGGAAGATTCCTTGCCGTTCTACCGTCCAGTACACCCGTGGACATGGGGTGCTCTACCAGTTGCGGATCGGCATGCGGGACGAGATGTTGCGCAGGCGCCTGGTGCTGCGCTGGATCATCACCATGACGATGGTGGTCTTCAACATGTCGGTGCCCTTCATGCGCGTCGAGTCCCATTTCTCCCAAAGCCTGGTCATGTTCTACAGTGTCTCGCTGGGGCTGGCCTATGTCTGCGCAGGCATGGTGACCCGGTCGACTGCCGACCGCCTGGGGTCCAAGCCGCTGGTCATCTTCTCCAGCCTTTTCGCCGCCATCACGCTGGTCGTCTGGGCGACGATTCCCGCCAGCGCTCCCTTCATCTGGTTCATGATTCTCGGTTTCCTGACCAACTTCTTCCTTTCCTCCGCCAACATGCTCTGTATCCGTCTGGTGACCCAGGTCATGCCGGACGAGGACAGCATCAGCTTCAACGCCATGGTCAACTTCGTCATCGCCCTCTTCGCCTTGGCGGCCGGTATGATCAGCGGGTTCCTTGCCGACAAGGTCAATCCTTGGTTTGTCGGCAACGGGTATTCCCTGGTATTCGTCTTCGCGCTGGTTTTGGTTCTGGTCGTGCTGGGCCTGAGCTTCATGCTCCGCGAGGGCGGGTCGGCCAGCATGCACGACGCGGCCAGCGTCGTCTTCTCGCTCCGTGGCATCCGTGCGGTCAGCACGATGGACCACCTTTCCAAGGAGCGGGATCCGATCAAGCGCAGGGCGTTGCTGCTGGACCTTGGCTCGAACATGAACGGCATGGCCACCAGCGAGCTGCGGGAAATCCTGGCCAATCCCTTCGCGCCTGATACCGAGGAGGCCATCCGCACCCTCGGCGAGAAGCCTCGCCCGGAACTTCTGGACGACCTGATCCGCATCGCAAAGGATGACGATTCCTATGTCCAGCTGGACGCTATCGGCGCCCTTGGTTCCTATGTGGACAGCTGGAGGGCGGTGGACGCCTTGCTCTCGCTGACAAATGATGCGGGCTCCTCCGTGCGGTCGATGGCATGCCGGTCTCTTGCCCGCATCACCCGGGGTGATTCCCGGTATCTGCCGCTGGTCAACAAGCTGAGCCGTGGCGCCCAGCATACCGACGAGGAGATCGATTACCTGATCGCCAAGCGGACGATGGACCAGGAGGGGCTGTTCTACGAGGACTTCTTCCTTCCTGTCAAGCAACATCGTAGCGCCACGTTCCGCCAGACCCGCTATGCCGTCTTGGCCAGCTTCCTGCTTTTCGGGTCCCCACGGCTCGCCCATCTGTACGAGATGATGAACAACGGAGACGTGGACGACTTTCTCTCCGGCTTTCTCTCGGACGCCCGTGACCTGCCTGCCATCGATTCCCACTACGACGAGGTGATCAAGATGTTCACCTACCAGGATTGGGAGGGGGTCAGGAGCTTCTGCATGGGCATGCTCGACGAGGCCGATGTCGGCTGGAACCACCAGTTCGACCATTTGAAGAAGGGCCTGCTCGAGGCGAAGACGATGGATATCGGCCTGTTCGATGTCCAAGACGCCTTGGCGGAGCTTTATTTCTGCTACTCCCTCGCCAAGAACTCTCGAAGCTGAAAACATCCCCGGTAACGAATCATTTCCATCATCCGTGCCGTATGATAGGATATGAAGTTGTTGGCAATTCTTTTCTTCATGGTTCTTCTTGCCTCATGCAGAAATGAGGACGATGGGAAAGCGGCATTCCGCGTCACCACCTACAACGTGCAGAACTTGTTCGACGCCAGTCTCGATGGCACCGAGTACCAGGAATACCTTCCCGGTTCAGGCTGGAGCGATGCGATGTATCTTGCCCGGGTTGACCGGCTGGGCTCCTTGCTGCTTTCCGCTCCGCTTTCCTCCACATCGGTCTTCTTCCTTCAGGAGGTGGAGAACCTCGGGGTGGTCGAGTCTCTTGTGAAACGGAAACTGGCTTCCCATGGGCTTGGCTGTTACGCTTTCGCGAAGCGGGAAGGGGATGCTGCCGGAATCGGGATGGTGAGCAGAAGCCGTCCTGATTGGGTGCGTTGCCATAGTGTCGAGGGAAGCCGCCCAGTGCTTGAGGCCGCGTTCGACGAAGGCCGGCTGGTGCTGCTCGGATGCCATGCCCGCAGCCGGCTGGATGGACAAGAGAGCGAGGCGACGCGCGTAGCCCTTGCCAGGGTGATTTCCCGTGTCTGTGACGAATATCCCTCTTCCTTGGTGCTCGCTTTGGGGGATTTCAACGAGGATCCCACCGAGGGCTATCGAAGCGCCGCGCAGACAGCCTTGGTTCCCTCGGGATTGGGGCGAACTGCGCTTTGGTCTCGGCAGGGGTCGCTGGTGGTCAGCGGGAGCAGGCATATCGGACCTGGCCTCTGGTACAACCCGTGGATGGACGACTCGGTGGTGCGGGACATGCCAGGCAGCTATGTCTACGCGGGTTCCTGGCACCAGTATGACCAGATTCTTGGTTCGTGGCGCTTGTTCGATGGCCAGGGGTGGGAGTTCTCCTCCTTTTCCGTCCAAGGGGAAAGCCCGCTTGTGGCCAGCGACGGATCGCCGCTGGCCTGGGACCGGAAGCTGCTTACCGGCTACAGCGACCATCTGCCGGTCAGCATGGAACTCTACGAGCTTCCGGAGGTCCGGTAGGCGGTTACTCCCTGTGGCCCATCGCCGGGAACTTCAGCTCGTAGAAGATCTGCTCAAGCTCAAGGGCGATGTTGATGTTGTGGACGACGACAATCGTCCCGTCCTCCTGGGGGACCGGCTTCAGGGTGACGGGGCTGAAGTTCAGGATGCCGCGCACCCCAGCCTTCAGCAGGCGGTCGTAGCTTTCTTGTGCCGCCACCTCAGGGACGGTGATGACTGCGACCTTGACTTTCAGCGCGCTGACAATCTCGTCCAGCCGGTTCAGCGAGTAGAGCGGAATCGGGCTGGAGGAGTCGGTGTAGACGTTCGGGTCGTTGTCGAAACCGGCGACGATGCGGATGCCGTCAGGCTCGAAACCGGTATAATGAATTAAAGCTTTACCGATCCGCCCACATCCTACGATAATACAGTTCTGAGGATCTCCTTTCCCGAGCAGGGAACCGAGTACCCCGATCAGGTCGGTGATCTCATAGCCGCCACGTTTCTGGCCATGGATGGCTAGCTGGGAGAAATCCTTGCGGACAATGGCGGGACTGACGCCTGCCGCGTCCGCAAGGTTGTGTGCGAAAACTTTCTCAAGCCCGATCGTCCGAAGACGATTAAGAGCCCGGTAGTAGCGAGTGATTCTCACGAGTTGCTCGTTATTCATACTTTCCTCTTCAACTTATGTGATTACTATAACATTAACTTGCAATTATTTGCAATAAATAGATTTTGAAATTCTGCTCCAGCGAAAAATTCGCATATTGCTCGTGCAAATCATCTTCCTCTCGGGTATAATAGTTGCAACTATCATTCTTATCCAATGGGTTGGAGGGTCCATGTCAGAAACGAATATCGCGAACTTTTCCCCGGAACTGCTTGCGTTCATCGGGGAATGGAAGACAAAACCAGGCAATCTGGTCATGGTGCTCCACAAGGTCCAGGAAGAGCAGGGGTATATTTCCCGCGAGGCTGCCGACCAGGTAGCCGAGATGCTGGATGTCCCGCTCGCCAAGATCTGGGGAGTCATCACGTTCTACCACTTCTTCAAGCTGAACAAGCCTGGCAAATACAACATCCAGGTTTGTCTGGGTACCGCTTGCTATCTCAAGGGTGGCCAGGCGCTAGTCGATGAGCTGAAGAGTTCCATCAATCTGGATGTCGGAGGGCTGACCGAAGACGGTCGTTTCTCCCTTGATGCTGTCCGTTGCCTTGGTTGCTGCGGTCTCGCTCCGGTCATGACGGTCGGCGGTGAGGTCTATGGCAAGGTAACGAAGGCGCAGATGGCGGGAATCCTGGAAAAGTACAACTGAACGGATGCACCGATTCATCTGTGACTTTCTCCTGGATATCGTGCAGAACTCGTTTGAGGCCGGTGCCCCTTTGGTACAGGTCAGGATCGAGGAAGATGCCGGAAGGCTTGCCTGCACGGTGACCGACACGGGCAAGGGAATGGATGAAACGATGCAGGGCCAGGTGCTGGACCCTTTTCAAGGAGCAGGTTCGAAGCACCCAGGTCGTCCAGTCAGCCTTGGGATCCCGTTTCTTGCCGAGACGATGAGGAGAACCGGTGGGCAGTTCCACCTTTCCTCGTTGCCGGACCAAGGAACCACAGTCCGCTTCGTGTGCGACCTGCACCATGTGGACACCCCGCCGACAGGCGACATCCCAGGGACGATACTTCTGATGCTCAGCGACGCAAGGGCCGGTGAGGTTTCGGTGTTCCGGAGCCTGGACACCCCCAAGGGGAGAGGTTCTTACCGGGTGACGAAAAGCGGGCTGATGCGGGAATTGGGCGATTTGCGAAAGGGTGACGCGCTGCTTCTGGCACGAGCCTATCTCCGCTCGCAAGAGGGAGAGCTCAAGCAGTGGAAGGTGGAACGGCGGCTGGTTTTGTCAAAAGGAGAAAACTATGACACTTGAGGAATTGCGTTCGCTTCGTGAAAAAGGCGAGAAGGCGATGGCCAAACGCGAGAATGCCGGAAAGGACATTCAGGTCATCGTAGGTATGGGCACCAGCGGCATCGCCGCCGGAGCCAAGCAGGTGGTTGATTGCTTCCTGGACTTGCTGGACCAGAAGGGAATCCATAACGTCCTGGTCTCGCAGACCGGCGCCATGGGTCTCGGTGTGGAGCCGACCGTAGAGGTCACCGCTCCCGGCATGCCGGCTACGGTCTACGAAAAGGTCGACAAGGCTGTCGTCGAGGCAATCATCGACCAGCATATCATCGGAAAGAAGCAGGTAAGCGACCACGTCGTCCATCCTGCCGAAAAGTAACGGGGGAAGACAATGGCATTAAGAAACTACGTGCTGGTCTGTGGTGGTAGCGGATGCGAGTCCAGCCACTCCGACCAGATTTACCAGGCACTGGTGGAAGAGTGCAAGGCGCAGGGTATCTCCGACAGCGTGCAGGTCATCAAGACCGGTTGTTTCGGATTCTGCGCTCAGGGACCGATTGTCAAGATCCTGCCGGAAGACGCGTTCTACGTGAACGTCAAGCCCAGCGACGCGAAGGAACTGGTCAGCGAGCACCTGGTGAAGGGCCGCGAGGTCAAGCGCCTGCTGTACGATAAGAGCCAGAGCTCCCATGTCGGTAGCGAGGACATCCAGTTCTACCAGAAGCAGTTCCGTATCGTGCTTCGCAACTGCGGTTTCATCGACCCGGAGAACATCGAGGAATATATCGCCCGTGACGGGTATAAGGCACTGGAGAAGGTGTTGTTCGACATGACCCCGGAAGATGTCATCAACGAGATGAAAATCTCCGGTCTGCGCGGGCGTGGCGGTGCCGGATTCCCCACCTGGATGAAATGGAACTTCACCAAGGCTGCTGTCGATGACGTGAAGTATGTCGTCTGCAACGCCGATGAAGGCGACCCGGGCGCCTACATGGACCGCTCCACGATCGAGGGCGACCCGCACAGCATCCTGGAAGCCATGACGATCTGCGGCCATACGATTGGAGCGCATCAGGGGTACATCTATATCAGGGCCGAGTATCCGCTTGCCGTCCATCGTCTGGAAGTGGCCATGGAGCAGAGCCATAAGTACGGGCTGCTTGGCAAGAACATCCTTGGCAGCGGTTTCGATTTCGATATCGAGATCTGTCTTGGCGCGGGAGCCTTCGTCTGCGGCGAGGAGACTGCCCTGCTGCAGTCCATCATGGGCAAGCGCGGCATGCCTCAGCCCCGGCCTCCTTTCCCTGCCACCAAGGGCCTGTGGGGCAAGCCGACCGTCATCAACAACGTCGAGACTTGGGCCAACGTCCCGGTCATCATCACCAAGGGTGGCGAGTGGTTCAGCAAGATCGGTACCGAGGACAGCCATGGCACGAAGGTCTTCGCCCTGACCGGCAAGATCGCCAACAGCGGCTTGGTCGAGGTTCCGATGGGAACCACGCTGCGCGACATCATCTTCGATATTGGCGGCGGTATTCCCGACGGCAAGAAGTTCAAGGGTGTCCAGACCGGCGGACCCTCGGGTGGTGTCATCACTGCCGAGCATCTTGATGCCGGCATCGACTACGGCACGTTGCAGAAACTGGGCTCCATCATGGGCTCTGGCGGCATGATCGTCATGAACGAGGACGACTGCATGGTCGACGTCGCCAAGTTCTACCTGAACTTCTCGATCGACGAGTCCTGCGGCAAGTGCGCGCCGTGCCGTATCGGTGGCAGGTCCCTCTACAATTTGATGGAGAAGATCACCAACGGCGCCGGCACGATGGAGGATTTGGAGACAATCAAACAGATTGGCGAGGCCATGCGGCGCGGGTCCCTCTGCGCTCTCGGCCAGACCACGCCGAACCCGGTTCTCTCCACGATGGCGACCTTCGCCGACGAGTACAAGGCGCATATCGTCGACAAGAAGTGCCCGGCAGGCAAGTGCAAGAAGCTGATCACCTACGAGATCATCTCCGAGAAGTGTATCGGCTGCAATGCCTGCTCGCGCCATTGCCCGGTGGGCGCCATCACTGGCGGCGTCCGTGAGAAGCACGTCATCAACCCGACCGTTTGTATCCGCTGTGGCGCTTGCCGCCAGAGCTGCAAGTTCGGCGCGATTATCGTGAAATGAGCCAGGGAGGAAGACAATGAGTACTGTACATGTAAAAATCAATGGCATTCCCGTGGAAGTGGAAGCGGGAACCAGTATTCTGCTGGCAGCCAAGAAGGCCGGCGTCAGAATCCCGACGCTCTGCTATCATCCGGATCTCAAGCCGTTCGGAAGCTGCGGCATGTGCATCGTGAAACAGGAGGGGAGCCCGAAGATCATGAGGGCCTGCGCTTCTCCGTGCGATGAGGGGCGCTCGTATATCACCGACGACCCTGAATTGAGGAAGGTGCGCAAGGAGGTGCTCCAGCTGACGCTGTCCACCCATCCGGCCTCCTGTCTGACCTGTATTCGCAACGGCCAGTGCGAATTGCAGGACCTGGCTGCCGAGTTTGGTGTCAGGGAGCAACCGTTCCAGCCGAGAGTCAACTTCCGCGCGGAGAAGGACACCTCCAGCCCGTCGATCGTGCTTGACCCGGTGAAGTGCGTGAAGTGCGGCCGTTGCGTGCAGGTTTGCCAGGACCTGCAAGGTGTCTTCGCCTTGGAGTTCATCGGTCGTGGCGGCAACGTCGCCATGGCCCCCGCGGCGATGCTGAAGCTGAACGACAGCCCGTGCATCAAGTGTGGCCAGTGCGCCGCCCATTGTCCGGTCGGAGCCATCTATGAGAAGGATGATACCGGACGCTTTGAAGCCGCGGTCGCCGATCCCGGCAAGGTTGTCGTCGCTGAGATCGCTCCTTCCATCCGTGTCGGCCTTTCCGAGGAGTTCGGGCTTCCCGCCGGTACGGTCACCACGAAGAAGGTCTACACCGCGCTTCGCCGCCTTGGCGCGAAGTACGTGCACGACACCAACTTCGGGGCCGACCTTACCATCATGGAAGAGGGCTACGAGCTGGTGCGCCGCATCACCAAGGGCGGAGTGCTGCCGCAGTTCACCTCCTGCTGTCCCGGTTGGGTCAACTATGCCGAGGAGTATTATCCGGACCTTCTGGACAACCTCTCCAGCGCCAAGAGCCCGATGCAGATGCAGGGACCGATGACGAAGACCTACTTCGCCAAGAACCAGAACCTGGATCCGTCGAAGATCTTCCTTGTCGCCATCATGCCTTGTACCGCCAAGAAGTACGAGATCATCAAGGACGACACGATGAAGAGTTCCGGCTTCCAGGATACCGATCTGGTCCTGACCACCCGCGAGCTGGCCAGGCTGATCCGTCAGGCCGGCATCGACTTCGCCAACCTGCCGGAGAGCGAGGCTGACGATCCGCTGGGCGAATACAGCGGCGCGGGAACGATCTTCGGAGCCACTGGCGGTGTCATGGAAGCAGCCATCCGTACCGCCTACCACGCGGTCACCGGCAAGGAGCTGGAGGACGTCGAGGTCAAGGCTGTCCGTGGCCTGAAGGAAGTGAAGGTCGGCGAGGTCGACATGAATGGCCGCAAGGTCCGTGTCGCCGTCGTCCATGGCATGGCCAATGCCAAGGAGCTGCTTGACGAGGTGCGCGAGTGCAAGAAGGCAGGAAAGCCGGCACCCTATGACTTCGTCGAGGTCATGGCGTGCCGTGGTGGTTGCGTCGCCGGTGGCGGCCAGCCCTATGGCGCCGATGACGAGGTCAGAGCGGAGCGCGCCGCCGGCCTATACAGCGATGACGAGCACTGCAAGATTCGCCGCTCTCACGAGAACCCCTCGATCAAGAGAATCTACAAGGAGTTCCTGGGTGAGCCGCTTTCCGAGGTGAGCGAGAAGTACCTGCACACCAGCTACAGGCAGATTCCGCTGTACAAAGCCTGATCGCGAGGCCAAGCGTTGTCATGCGAGGGGTTGCCGACCGGCAACCCCTCTTTGTTGTTTCTTGGGCCTCGTCTTTGTTCGCGCGGGTCAGGGAAGCCCCAACAGAACCAACCCGCTCTCCGTGGCAGATGAGACCACCATCGTCTTCCCATCGGGGGAGAGCGCAAGCTCGCCTGGGGCGAAGCCGTCCAGGTCGGTCGCCCCCCTGAAGAGCAGTGATCCGTCATCTCCCTTCGCCATGGAAAGGATGTTGCCGCTTCCTGCGCAGAGTCCATAGCACATCGCGTTCTGTTCGCTCATGAACAGCGTCTCCATTCCGTCGAAGGTGGCGGTGGTCCCGTCAGTCAGCTTGATCTTCCCCTTTGCGTTCGCCTGCCGGATTTTCCAGGCGCCGATTGCCGTGGAATTCTGGGAGGAAAGGTCTCCGCCGAGCAGATAGACTCCCCCGTCTGAGGCTGCGATCACGCTGGTGGTGCCGAGGATCGCGATGTCGCGCACCTTCACGGCACGATAGCTTTCGGTGGCGCACAACAGGGTGACCGGCAACGGGTTCAGGCCGAGAGAGCTCCGGTTGATTGCGTTTGACCAGACCAACAGGTTGTGCTCGTCCAGCGCGACGATGTAGTTCCCGTCATCGCTGATGGCGGTTCTCCAGAAGAGCGGGACGAACTGCTCTCCGTCTGTGGCGGTGATCGAGCTGGTGGCGAAATGCAGTGGCAGCGAGACCCGGAAGGATTGTCCGTTCGCAGGTTCTTCGCGATAACTCAACGAGAATACCCGGTTGGTATCGTCAACCAGACTCAGGTAGACGAGTCCCCTGGCGCTGTCGACCTTCAGTCTGCCTGTTTCCTTGATCGTGTAGTCCCCGCTGGAAGCCGCGTAGGTCAGATTGTCCGATTTGCGCAGGAACGTCAGCTTCTTGGTCTCCATGTCATAGGAAAAAGCCCAGAGACATTTGCCGGCGTTGTCGGCGATGAAGACCATCGACTTGTCAAGGTCGACTGCTACGTCACTGATCTGGGCGAGGGGCCAGCTCGCGGCGTTCGTGGAACTATAATTCTGGGTTACGACCGGTTTTCCCCTGACCAGTTTGCAGATCTGGATGGATCCGCCACCCGCGACCAGGAGGTTTCCGTCAGGCAGGAAGGCGAGCTGGCTTCCTCCTGGAACCTTGAGTTGGCCGCTCGTGTCGACCACTTTGCCCATGTTGACCGGGACTCCCTTGGTTCCCGAAAGGATTCCTTCGTAGGAGAAAGAGGCAGAACCGAGACTTGCCTTGCCGCTCCCTGAAGCCAGGACGTCCAGGCGATGGCTGCCCAGGCTAGGGGTGAAGCTGTAGGTCAGCCCGTTGCCCACTTGGGTTCCGTCCTGGTACCAGGTCAGGCTCACCTCGCTGCCCGGTTCGGGTTCGATTGTGGCCTGTACCTCGGTCGATGCGTCCATCTGCTCCGAGATTCCGGTAATCGAGCACGAGATTGGCTCCCCGATGGTGTTGACCAGGTTGATTGTGGCTGGAATCGAGGTGGTTTTTTCCAGATCCATGGTCACCGTCGCCTCGGCGGTCAGTCCATCGACGACACGGAGCGCTTCGACGAACCCGGAAACTTGGACGCCGCCGGCGAAGAGCTTGCCGATTACCATGTAGGAACCAGCCTCCAGGCTGTTGCTGCTCCAGCTGGTGTAGCCGCTTTCCAGAGTGGAGGTGTCGAGCACCTGCCGCTGGGTGGTGTCCTCGCCTTGTCTCGCCAGGTCGAGGGTCAGGGAAGGATCGGCGATCAGGGAGCTGTCCCATTGGATGGTGATCCGTGCCGCGCCGCTGCCTTCCAATGTGTCCAGGTAGATGGTCTGAGGTGTTGGTTCTGGCTGGAGCTGGATGGTGGCGCTTCCGCTTGCCAGCCTGCTCCCCGAGGCGTTCAGTCCATCGACCGACACCTGCCATGAGCCGATACGCAGCCCGCTGACCGAGACGGTCTGCTTGGTCGAGACGACCGAGAATGTGTCGTCGTCCGGGCCTCTTCCATTGACTAGGTACTTGCTGATTTCCAGGGACGAGCCTTCAGGAACAATCAGTTTTTCCGCGTCATTGCGAGTCTCCATCGTGAGTTCCAGCGTGGAACGTGGCGTGGATTCCGACTTGCACCCCATGGCGGCGCAGGCGATGGCCGTCAGGAAGAACAGAGCGATTTTCGTGTGTACGTTCATGGTACAACCTCCTATACTAATGAACCGTATTTCTTCCCGGATCGCTTGAGACTTTGGCCCGGTCATGATACAAGGAGGATATGAAGACATTCGCCTCGTTCATGTTGTTGGTGTCGGTGTTCGTGGTTTCCTTCCTCAACCGCTCCTTCATCGGACTTCCTCTATATTTTGGTATTTTCGCCTTGATGCCATTGTGGGTCTGGATGTTCTACGCTGGTGGCTACCGCGTCACCCCCGAACAGGTGCGCAAGGTGCGCAAGGAGCCTTTCGACTGCTCCTTCATGGCCACCCGGACCAACCGTCTGCAGGGACAGCCCGAGTACGGGCGTTTGGTGGTAACCTCTGATTCTGTCGGCTTTTACGTGCGCAGCAAACACCGTCATGTCCCCTGTGAGCTCGCCTGGACCATCCCGGTGAGCGGACTTCGTTCCTTCGCATTGGAGAAGGGGGACATGGGCCGCTATACCCTGACATTCATGACTGATGACGGGGAGGTCTCCTTCGGCCTGAGGCGGATGGAGAACGGCAAAGAGGTGTTGATGAAAGCGTTGGGATGGGACCAGGTTCCTGGCTACGGGCCGGTCTCCGTCAGCGGAGAGGCGGCTGACGCTCCCTCGTTCGATGAGGCCGTGAGACAGGCCGGAAAAAGGCAACCTCAGGACAAATGACGAGTACCTTGGTACGATAGGCGCCCATAACGTCTTCAGATAGCGTGACACGCATGGAGGTCATTCCGTGCGCGTCGCGTTGCTTTGCTGTGCTCTGGTCCTTCCGCTCGTTCCGGTCGGGGCGAGCAGGGCTACCTTCGCCTTGGGACTCGATGCGATGGCGGTCAGGGCGCTTTGGTCGGAGGATGCGTGTCTTCGCCTGGAAGCGGTAGCGGGTTGTGGCGAGCAGCTCGCTTTCCGGTTTCCTCTTTCCTTTAGCTATCGGCTCGCCGGGGCGGAGGTCTCCGCCCTGGAGTGGGGCTTGATGGTCGACTACCGTCCGTTCCCTTCCGGTTTCTTCCTGAGCCTTGGCATGTTCCAGAGCGCCTACCTTTTCGGTCCCGACAAGCCTCAGGAGGACCACCTCTACCTGCATGAGATTTCCGTTGGATGGACACTTCATGCCTCTCGTTTCTGTCTCGTGGAGCCGAAGATCGTGATGTTCGACCCTACCGGGGTGTTCGCCAGCGAAAGCGCCATTTGGCGCCAGACGATGGGAGACCGTCCGGATGTCCGCCTTTCCCTGTTGGTCGGCCTTGAGCTTCCCGCCCCCTGGCCGGTCTGGGAGGAGCGGAATGGGGAATAGATGGCGGGAAAGGAGGAACCATGCGACGAAGGAAATGGAGACGATGGGCCAATGCGGTCCTCGCCGTCATCTTGGCTATCCCGCTTTCGGGGTGTGACAGCGCTGTCAGTGAGGCTGTCCAAGGGAGGGTGAGCGACGAAGAGCTGCTTCCGAAGGTGGCTGCGATGATTGACGCCGAGCTTCCGGTCATCCGGGACTACGTCGGGGACGAGCTGGACTCGGAAAGAAGTCTTGAGATGGTCACTGGCGCCGAGGTGGTGGAGCAGACGCTCCATGAGCAGAACGGCAGGGCCTATATCGAGTTCAGCTACGGGGTGCAGGCCAGCGAGAGCGAGGAGGATGGCGAAGAGCTGCTCAGGCAGTCCCGCCAGTTGCTCTCCGAGGAGGCATACCAGGAGCTGGAGGGTCGGATCGCCGAGAAGAAGAGGGCGTTGATGGTGGAGGGGGCGGAGGTAGCCAAGGACCTGGCTCCATCGATGCAGAAGGCGTTTTACAAGGATTTGCAGACGGTGGTGGTCAAGTCGGTGGTGTTGATGACCGCGGGGGCCGTCTATGCCTGCATCCCTCACGCGGTCTGGTGGGGGAAGATCGCCGCGGCCGCCGCTGTCGCTGTTGCCGCCGGGGTGGTGGCAGCTTCGATCATGTCCCTCTACCGTTACTACCGTTTCGGGGGCACGAAGGGGCAGGCCTTCAACGAGTGGCTGTCCAGCGTCACCACCGAGCCGAAGAGCGCCTATCTGGTCGCCTCCAGCATGATCAGCATCGGAAGCACCCTCAAACGCTCTCCGGTCCTGACCGGAATCATCATCTGTGTCTTCGGCATCTACGGAATCGTCGACGACGTGAAACCGTTGCTTGCCAAGTATTACAAGCAGTAGACACGTTTTCCCCATTAACGCATACTTATGGCCAGTTTGGAACAACAACTTCCAAACTGGTCTTAACATTCTTCCAAATCGTTGCTATAATAGAAATAAGTTGTGAAATAAATGATTGGATATGTGAATAAAGTAACATTAATTAATCGAATGATTCGTTCAGATGGATGGTTTGAGCAATAAGGAGTGTGCTATGGGCAACAAAATTACCATCATTGGTTCTGGCAGCGTCGGATCTACAATAGCCTACACGCTGGCGGTCACGGGTGTCGCTTCGGAGATTGTCTTGATTGACGTGAACACCCAGAAGTCTTTGGGCGAGGCGCTCGACATCCGGCAGGCCACACCGTTCTGCGGGCCGGTATCGGTTTACGCGGGCACCTATGATGATGCGGACGGCTCGAATCTGGTCATCCTGACCAGCGGGGTGGCCCGCAAGCCTGGCCAGAGCCGCCTGGATTTGGCGCAGACCAACGTCAACATCACCAAGTCGGTCATTCCCGAGATCACCAAGCATGCGCCGGACGCGATCTACATCATCGTCGCCAACCCGGTTGACATCCTTACCTACCAGTTCATCAAGTACTCCGGCATTCCCGCGAACCATATCGTCGGAAGCGGGACCCTTCTGGACACCAGTCGCCTGTGCGCCCGTCTGGCCGAGTACTACCGGATCAACCAGCAGGACGTGCACGCCTATGTCTTCGGCGAGCATGGCGACAGTTCCTTCGTCCCCTGGTCGATGGCCAACATCAGCAACATTCCGGTCGACGAGTACGCGGCGTGTCTGGAGCACAAGGATCCGATGATGCCGGTCCTGGTCCACAGCGAGGTCGAGGACTATATCCGCAAGTCCGGCGGCAAGGTGATTGCCCGCAAGGGGGCGACATTCTATGCTGTAAGCGCCGCGGTGACCAGCCTGGCAAAGGCGATTCTCGGTGGCGCCGATTCCGCGCTCTGCGTTTCGTCGATGCTGAGCGGAGAGTATGGAATCAGCGATGTCTGCCTGAGCATGATCACCATTGTCGGCCATAGCGGCGTGAAGGGGAGGCTTCCCGCGCCGCTGAGCAACGAGGAACTGGCGTTGATGCGCCACAGCGCCGATTGCCTGAAGGGCGTGATCAGCCAGCTGATGTTCTGAGGGGAAGAAGAATGGAATACCGTATAGAACATGACTCGATGGGCGAGGTGAAAGTCCCCGCCGACAAGCTCTGGGGTGCCCAGACCGAACGCAGCCACGAGAATTTCGACATTGGTGTCGGAATCGAGACCATGCCGAAGGAAATCATCCATGCCTTCGGCTATTTGAAGAAGGCGGCAGCGCTGGCCAACCACGACCTGAAGCCTCAGAAAATGACCGACGCGAAGCTTGCCGCCATCAGCCAGGCATGCGACGAGATTGTCAGCGGGAAACTGGACGAGCAGTTCCCGCTGGTTGTCTGGCAGACCGGAAGCGGCACGCAGAGCAACATGAACGTCAACGAAGTGGTCGCCAACCGTGGCAATCAGATCGCAGGAGAGAAGCTTTTGCATCCCAACGATGATGTCAACATGAGCCAGTCGTCCAACGACACCTTCCCGACCGCGCTTTCCATCAGCACCTCGGTGATCATCGAGGACCGGGTGATTCCCGCCATCGACACGCTGGTCGCCACCTTCAAGCGGCTGGAGAAGGAATACGAGGGCATCGTGAAGACCGGACGCACCCACCTGCAGGACGCCGTTCCCATCGCTTTCAGCCAGGAGGTCAGCGGCTGGAGGGCTTCGCTCGAGCGGGACAAGGAGCTGCTGGAGAAGGCGCTTCCCGCTTTGGGACAGCTGGCTCTCGGCGGGACGGCCGTCGGTACCGGGCTGAACGCGCCCAAGGGTTTTGACGTCAAGGTCGCCGAGTATGTTTCCAGGTTGATGGGCAAGTCCTTCGTCACCGCGCCGAACAAGTTCCACGCGCTGACCAGCAAGGACGAGATCGTCTTCGCACACGGCGCCCTGAAGGCGCTGGCCTGCGACATGATGAAGATCGCCAACGATGTGCGCTGGCTCGCCAGCGGTCCCCGCGACGGT